>JAFUXX010000158.1 GCA_017476965.1 Kiritimatiellia bacterium
ACTCGTCACTCTTCGCCCGCCCATGCCCGACCCCGCCACCACGCTCACGATCGCGCTGCCGCGCGCAGCCGTCTGGATCCGCGACGCGATCCGCGCCGACCGCGCCAACGCCTACGGCCTCGACGCGCCCTGGACGCTGCCGCGCCTGGGCGGCGACCTGCGCGGCCTCGGCCTGATGCCGCCGGACTACTCCGACGAGGCGTGGCACATCCAGGACGGCGTCATCACGGAGTTGCCGTTCCCGTGCGCCTGGGCGAACTGCGACGGCTGCACGCTTTCGCCGGACTGGTGGCCTCGCTCCTGGGGCGGGGTGAAGGCCTATGTCGGCGCGCTCTTCCACGACCGGTGGTACAAATGGTTCGAGCGGTTCGCGCGGGCGTGGGGCTGGCCGGAGGAGAAGGTCCGCAAGCTCGGCGACATCGTCTTCGCGAACATCCTGCACGCCTTCGTGAAACGGCTGCGCGGCCTTTCGCGCCTGCGCGGCGAGATAGCCTGCCGCACCTACTACCGCTCGGTGCGCTGCTTCGGCGGCGTGGGCCACGCGGCGTACAAGCGGTTCGCGCCGGCGCTCGTGGCGTCCGCGGCCGGGTCGCTCGCCCTGGGCGGCTGCGCCGGCTGCTCGATCCCCAACGCCTGGGAGGACCCGGACGCGACGGTCGAGATCCCCGCGCACAGCTACACGAACCTCGCGACCGGGGAAACCTGGTCGTGGCACATTCCAGCGGCTTCGGGGCGCGGTGCCGAGGAAACCGCGCCCGCCGGCGCGTCCGAGACGGCCGGCTGGACGGAGGGCGCGCAGTGATGGAGATGGACGCGGTTCTGCAGGGGGGCGGCATGGTCCTCTCCGGCGTGGCGGTCGCGAAAATCGCGGACGCCGTCTCGAAGATGTGGGCGGCGCGCCATCAGCGCACGGAGATCGCGCCGCAGCCGCTGGAGGTGAAGGAAGCGGCGCAATACGTGTCGAAGGCCGAGTTCGAGCGGCACGTGGCGGACAACGCCCGCGACCACGAAAACCTCTTTTCGCGCCTCAACCGCAACGACCGGGAGACGAGCGAGATCAAGGGGATGCTCGCCGGGATCCGCGACGACATTTCGGCCATCAAGGGCAAGCTTTTCAAAACGGGGAAATGACCATGGACGCAACGGACAAACACGTGGTGAAGACGGCGCTCGAAACGCTGCGCGCGGCGGGCGGCACGGGCATCAAGAAGGCGGCGCTTCTGTCGCAGATCGACCTAGCGGCAGGCGCGCCGACGACGGACGAGCAGCGGGAAGCCGCCTTCGCGATGCTTTCCGACCGCGGCTGGATGGACTTCCACCTCGAACCGGTCTGGCACGACCGGCGCTACACGATCACGGAGCGCGGGCTCACAGTGCTGGAGGGGCTGTGAGCAGGAAGACGCGCAGCGACGCCTGGGGCGAGAACCTGCCGGAGGACGTCCGGTGGGACATCTACGCCCTCACGAAGGCGCCGACGCAGGAGCAGCGCGAGGCGGGGCGGCCGTGGCTGCGGGACTACCGCGCCGACGTGCTGCCATACCTCCGCGCCGCTGGTCTCGCGGCACCGGGCCGCTCGGGCTGGTACCTGTTCATCGGGCGCATGCGCGAAGAGGAGGCCTCGCGGACAATCGCAAGCGTGGAGTCGAGCAAGCGGATCGCGCAGGGCATCGTCCGCGCGAACGTGGACCCGAAGCTCGCGGCCGACATGATGACGAGCCTCTCGGTGGACGCGGCCGCCAAGGGCAACGACGAAGCCGCGAAGATCCTCGCGGACAGCGCGGCCAAATACCACGCCGCTGCGCTCGGCGCCGAAAAACTGCGCCTGGACGAGGCGCGCCAGCGCACGGCCGAGGCGCAGCTGCAGCTCGCGCGCGAGAAGTTCGAGGCGGCGCAGCGCCGCGAGGACGCGGCGAAGGCGGCGCTCGGCGACACGAAGCTCACGGACGAGGACAAGATCGCCCGGATGAAGGAGATCTTCGGCTGATGAAGCTCATCGACCAGCTGCTCGCGTTCCAGAGGAGGCTCGCCGCGTCGACGGCGCGCTTCGTCATCGCGCTGTGGTCGCGCCAGACGGGAAAGGGCTACACGACGAGCTTCATCGCCTCGCGCGGGGCGATGACGGAGCCGCGCTCGAACTGGCTCATCGTGGCGCCGACGGAGCGCCAGAGCCTGGAGACGCTCGAGAAGTGCAAGTCCTGGATCCGGGCGGCGAACCTCGCCTGCGCGGAGACGGAGGAGGAGTTCGACGCGCTGGAGAGGGACGCGAAGATCAAGGCGAAGGTGATCGTCCTCTCGAACGGGTCGAAGAT
>JAFUXX010000159.1 GCA_017476965.1 Kiritimatiellia bacterium
CGCAGGCGCCGAGCAGCGCGACGTTCACCGGCACGAGAGGCAGGACGCACTGCGAGAGGTGCAGGAGCTCGCCGCCGAGAAAAAGCGCCAGCACGAGCGCGAGCACGCCGCCGCGGGCGCGCCCGAGAGGGTCGCGGGAAGCATCCGCTTCGCCGCGGAGAAACTTCGCGTACCGCTCCGGACCGGCGTACCCGGCGCAAACGCGCTCCACGACGGCGCCGTCAAGCCAGTCGCCGGCGGGCGGGATGCGCGACTCCACGCCGGAATCAGCCGCGGCGGGCGCGGCGGGTTGCTGCTCCGCGGCGGAATCTTGCGGCAGCAGTTCGACCGTGCCGGGCGGGAGGCACCGCCCGGGCTCGCACACCACGTAGTCCACGCGGATTTCGGACCCCGGCGCGACGTCGAACGAAAACACGGCGTTGGAAGGCGAGGTCCAATGCGCTTCGACCGCCGCCGAAACGGCGAGCGGCGCGAGCGCGGCTGCGTGGAGGAACCGGAGAATCCGTTTCACGGGAATATCCAAAAGGGGCCCGGAGACGCTAGTCCCAGAGCGAGCGGTCGAGAGAGCGGAAGGCGACGGCGGCGCGCAGGTCCGAAGGGCGCAGCTCCTCGTGGCCGGCGAGGTCCGCGACAGTGCGCGCGACCTTGAGGATGCGGTCGTGGGCGCGCGGGCTGAACTTCATGTCGTTGATCGCGAAGTTCATGACCTGGAGGCAGGCGGCGTCCATGTGGCAGAAGCGCTCGACGTCGCGGCGCGTCATCGCGGCGTTCGTGCGCGGGCCGGGACGGTCCGCGAAACGCGCGGCCTGCACGGCGCGCGCGGCGGAGACGCGCGCACGCATGGCTTCCGACGACTCCCCGGCCGGAATGCTCTGCAAGTCGCGCAGGCGGCTCGCCGCGACGGACACGTGCAGGTCGATCCTGTCGAGCAGCGGCCCGGAAATGCGGGAGCGGTAGCGCTGTATCTGCATCCGCGTGCAGCGGCACTGGCGGTTGGGGTCGCCGAAATGTCCGCACGGGCAGGGGTTCATCGCCGCGACGAGCATGAAGCGGCTCGGATAGCGGGCCGTGCCGGAAGCGCGGGAAATGGTGACGAAGCCGTCCTCCAGCGGCTGGCGCAGCACTTCGAGGGCGTTGCGGCCGAACTCCGGCAGCTCGTCGAGGAAAAGGACGCCGTCGTGCGCGAGCGACACTTCGCCCGGCGCGGGCCTCGTGCCGCCGCCGACGAGCGCCACGTCCGAAACCGTGTGGTGGGGCGACCGGAACGGCCGCGTCGCGAGAAGCGGCACCCCGGGCGGCAGGAGCCCGGCGATTGAGTGGATTTTCGTGAGCTCCAGCGCTTCGTCGACCGAAAGCGGCGGGAGGATGGACGGGATGCGCCGGGCCAGCATCGACTTGCCAGTGCCGGGAGGGCCGACGAGCAGGATGTTGTGGCCGCCCGCCACGGCTACTTCGACCGCGCTCTTGGCGGACTCCTGGCCCTTGACGTCGACGAAATCCGGCCCGCCCGCCTGCGCGGCGGCGAACACCGCCGCG
>JAFUXX010000160.1 GCA_017476965.1 Kiritimatiellia bacterium
CGCCGCCGGCGCAAGCGTACGCCTCGTCCAGCACGGCCCCGGCAATTCGCTCGCAGTCCTGCGCACCGCGCGCTCCGGTTCGGGGAAGGACGACGCGCACGTGCTCGTGAACCACGATCCCGACGCGCCGCAGCCCGTCGCGTGGTCGGGGTTCGACGCGGCGTCAGCAGTGCGCGTGTTCGACACCGACGGACCGGGCGGCGCGCCGGTCGCGCCGTTTTCCCCCGGCCCCGGCTCCTCGGCTGAACTCGGCCCGGGCCGCGTGATCTGCCTCGCGGCCGATTCAGGCGCGGCTGCGCGCGTCGCCGAAGCTCTCTCGGGCTCCGCCGCGCGGTTCCTCCCCGAGGCGGTGAAGCGCCAGGAGCTCCGCATGGCCGCGCTGCGCCTGCGCCGCGGTCTCCTCTCCGGCCGTCCGCTCGGACTCGGCGAAGACCCGGACGAACTCGCGGCGGAACTTTCGCGCGACCCGCTCGCCGCGGTGCGCAGGTTCCTGCCCGAAGGATCGATGCCGCCCGTCACCACGTGCGAACTGCCCGGCGACGCTTCGCGCGTCGTTCCCCTGCCCCACGGCAACTTCCTGCTCCTCAAAGCCGCGCACCCGTTCCGCACGCGCCTCGAAATCGAAATCGGCGGGCGGACCGTGCGCAAGTCGGCGGGCTCGTTCGAGCTTGCCGACGGCACCCACGCCGCCTTCGTGGACCATCCCGCGATCCGCGCCACGCGCCCGGTCCCGGCCGCGATCCGCGCCGAGATCCTGGCGCCTGGCGCGCCTGTCCGCGTCGAAGTGCGCCTGCAAGTGCTTCCGGCGGCGGACGCCATCCGCCCGCCGCGCCGGGTTTTCGCGGGCGAAGAAGTCCGCCGCTCCGACTTCGCGGCGCTTCTCGCGAACGGCCGCGGCGCCATGGCCCGCGTCCGCGCGAAGTGGGGAGAAGTCCGCAGCCAGTACGACGCCATCCTCGCCGCCAACCCCGATCCCGACGTCCCGTGCGACAGGCAGGTGCTTTTCACGCGCTGCCGCGCGTGGGCAGTGACGCAGGGCTTTTCCACCGAACTCGCCGCGCCGTGCATTTCCTCGTTCGAAGCGGGGCCGGACTCCGTCTCGTGGCGTTTCGACGCGCCCGCCGGAACCGGCCGCACCGTGCCGATCGTCGCCGCGCTGCGACTGCGCGAGGGGCGCGACGAAGCGGAGCTCTCGTTCCGCCGCCTCCCCGCCGCCGAAGCCGGCGGAAACGTGCCGGACGACGAAGAGCCCGTGAACCTCGTGCTGCGGCCGGACGTCGAATCGCGCTGCTTCCACGAAAAGACCAAGGCGTTCGCCGGGCCGGAACGCGAGTTTCCGCCGGCCGTCGCCCCGTCGCCGACCGGCTTCTCCTTTACGCCGCCCGGGCGTGTGCCGCTCGCGCTTGAAGCGCAGGGCGCGCGGTTCGTCCACGAACCGGAGTGGCACTACATGGTCGCCAACCCCGAAGAGGCGGAGCGCGGACAGGACGGATCGGACGACCTCTTTTCGCCCGGCTGGTTCGACGCGACGCTGCGCGGCGGAAGCGAAGTGCGGCTCGTGGCCTCGGTGCCCGGGAGCCGCCACGCCCCGGCC
>JAFUXX010000016.1 GCA_017476965.1 Kiritimatiellia bacterium
CACGGATTCCAAGCCTGAACTTGTCGCGCTGACATGACGCGCTGGACGGGATTTCCCGCCCGGCGCGAAAAAATCGTCGCGGAAGCGATTTTTCGCTTGACCTTCGCGAAATATCTATCTATTATTAGATAGACATGCAAACCAAACTCAACCAAACGTCCACCGGCGCCACCGCCGACGGCAACCCAAAGGAGCTAAAACATGAAGGCAAGCAAGGAGAATCTGGAGAAACACCGCGCGGCGGCGAGCCGTCTGCGCAAGCTGCTCGGGGAGCGGCTTCTGGAGGGGTCGTTCTACAGTGCGACGCGCAACGGCGTCACGTCGTACCGGCTGACGGACAACCGGAACGGCAAGTGCCGCGCGATGCACGTGCCGAAGGCGAACGCGGAGGAGGTGCGGCGCTGGACGAGCAAATGGAAGGAGGCCAAGGCGCTGCTGCGGGAGATCTCGGAGTGCGCGCGAGAGTGCATCCGGGAGCAAAGCCCTCGGGCGCGAAGGGAAAGCGCGGAAAGAGGCGGCGAGCGGACGGGCCGGACGCGGCGCAGGCGCTCGGGGACCTGACGGCGTTCGCGAAGCGGGAGGGCGGCGCGCTGGGGGCAGCGATGCACGCGGCCTTTGCGAACGCCACGGGACGGCACGAGGAGAAATGCATCTACAAGCCGGAGGTGCTCGGATGGGCGCTGACGGGGCTGTTCCTGTTCCGGTGCGGATCGGTCAACACGATGGACGCGGAGCGCAACGCGGAGGGCTGCGCCTATCCGCGCTGGCTGCGGGCGGTCTGCGGGCGGGAGGACGAGCCGTGGGCGGAGGCGCCGTGCGGGGAACTGCTGCGGCACTGGGCGGGGCGAGTCCGGCTGGAGGACGCGAACGAAATCCTGGCGACGGCCTTCGAGACGCTGGTGCTGCGCGGCAAACGGCTGGAGGCGGGGCGTATCGACGGATGCATCCTGCTGGCGGTGGACGGGACTGGGCGCGACAACTGCCGCGCGGGCACGGAGGAAAACGGCAGGAGGCGCCGGGTGGCGCTGGTGGCGTCGGTGCTCTGCTCGTGGGGCAAGGTGCCGATCGCCTTCGAGGAGGTGGACGAACGGGACTGGGTGCGGGACAAGGCCGACTGCGAGCTGAGGGCGTTCGAGCGGCTGGCCCGGCGGCTGAAGGAGCGCTTCCCGAAACTGAAGCTGTGCCTGGTCGGGGACGCGCTGTATGCATGCCGGCCGCTCTTCCAGACGTGCGAAAGGAACCGCTGGCACTTCATCGCGACCTTCAAGGAGGGGAGCTGGAAGGACGTGGCCCCGGAAGCGGAGCGGCTGCTGGGGCTGGCTCCGGAGAACCGCGGGCGCTACAATCCGACCGGCTGGCAGGCGCATCGGCGCGACGCGGCCGGCAGGCGCGTGAAGACCGACGGCCGGGTGCGGTGGGTCGATGGCGTGGACTTCGGCGCGCGGGGCCGGCGCAAGGAGGATCGGTACCGGCTAACGGTGGTGGAATGCGACGAGCGCAGCCCGATGCCGTACCACGGGCGCTTCGTGACGGACCTGCCGTGCGCGGACGCGGCGACGGCCTCGCGCATCGCGACGTGCGGGCGCAAGCGCTGGTGGATCGAATCGCAGAACCAGACGCAGAAGCACCTGGGCTACGGGCTGAAGCACAACTACTGCAACGGGTCGAGGGCGTCGAAGGTCTTCTTCGTGTTCCTGCTGCTGGCGACGCTGCTCTGGGAGGTCTTCTACAAGCTGGGGCTTCGGCACTGGCAACGTGGCACGCGCAAAACGTCGGAACGAACGTGGGTGACGCTGATCTGGGCGCAGCTGCTGGCCGGATCGGAGCGCTGGAGAGGGACGAAAGGGCACAATCTGAAAAGAGCGTAACGGGGGCGGGCGGCGCGCGCCCGTCCCCACATCCCCGCCGCGGCGGGGAAAGGGGAACCCGGAGCCGGAACGGCGACGGGGCGGCTCGCCGTCGCACGGAACAGCGCGCCGTGCGCTCTGGATGCCGCGGCGAGGGGGAAAGCGCGGTCTGTCGCGGCGGCACGCCGCCGCGACAAACCGCTGGTTTGGAATCCGTGTGCAAAAACGGGCTGATTTGAAGCGGCCGGGCAAAACTGGTATGATTGACCCCGTCCGCCATGAAACTCTCGTTTTCCACCCTCGCGTGCCCGGAATGGGACCTCGCCCGGATAACCGCGGCCGCAGTTGCGGCGGGTTACGCGGCCGTCGACTTCCGCGGGTACCGCGACGCGTCGGAGCTGACGGACAGCCCGGCTTTCGCCGGCGAAGCCCTGCGCGACACGGCGATGCGCATTTCGGACGCCGGGCTGGAGGTTTCCTGCCTTTCGAGCGGCGCGAGGATGTCGGTCTCCGGCCCGGCGGACCGCGCCGCGCAGCTCGACGCGATGCGCCGCTACGCGGACCTCTGCGCCCCGCTGCGCTGCAAGATGGTCCGGATATTCGGCGGCGACGCGGCAAACGTCCCCGATCCCGTCGGAAACGCGGCGGAAACGCTCGTCGCCGCGTCCGCCATCGCGCGCGAGCGCGGGATCGTCTTCGCCGTGGAGACCCACGATTCGTGGACGTCCACGGCCAAGCTGCGCAGCGCGTTCGACGCGGCGGGCGCGCCGGAGGGCGTCGCCCTGCTGTGGGACGTGAAGCACCCGTGGCACGAACACGGCGAAACGCCGGAAACTTCGCTCCGCAACCTGTGGCCTTACGTCGCCAACACGCACTGGAAGGACGCGAAAGCGGGGAACGGCGGCGGCGCCAGGCTCCGGCTCCCCGGCGAAGGGGACGCGCCCCTCGCGGAAGCCTTCGACGCGCTGGAGTCCGCCGGCTACGGCGGTTGGTACACTTTCGAATGGGAAAAACGCTGGCTTCCGGAAATCGAAGAACCGGAAATCGCGGTCCCGCGGTTCGCGGCGTTCATGCGCGGACTGGCGGAAAAGCGCGCGGCCGGGCGGTCTTGAACTGAAAGCACGAAAGAGAAAAGATGAAAATCCTCGTCACCGGAGGCACGGGCTTCACGGGAAGCCACCTCGTAAAACACGTGTTGCGCGAAGGCGACAAGTGCGTGGTTCTCGACAACCAGAGTTCGCCGAACCCCCGCCAGGCCAAGCTGCTCGAAGAACTCAAGGCGCTCGGGGCCGAGGTGATAGTCGGCGACGTCACGGTCGAAGCGGACCTGCGCCGCGCGATCGAGGGTTGCGACGCGGTGTACCACCTCGCCGCCGCGTTCCGCAACATCAACGTCTCCAAGAAGGTGTACGACGACACCAACATCCACGCGATGGAGACGCTGCTGCGCCTCTGCAAGGAGCTCGGCGTGAAGAAGGTCGTGTACTGCTCCACGCAGGGCGTGCACGGCGACATCGCGTCGCTCTCCGAGAAGCCGCCGCGCCCCGGCAGCGAGGACAGCCCGATCAAGCCCGAGGACTACTACCAGTACACCAAGTACGAGGGCGAAAAGGTCGTCGCGGCGTTCCTCAAGGAAAATCCCGATTTCGACGTCACGATCCTGCGCCCCACGGCGCTTTACGGTCCCGGCGACCCGGCCCGCTTCCTCATGATGTACAAGCAGGTCAAGAAGGGCTGGTTCCCGTTCTTCGGCAAGGGCAAGGCGTTCTACCACCCGGTGTACGTGGAGAACTTCTGCGACGCGTTTTCGCTCGCGCTGCACCGCCCGGAGTCCAAGGGCCGCACGTACATCATCGCGGACGACAAGTACTACACGATCGGCGAAATCGTGGACAAGATCGCCGCGATCGAGAAGGCGGACGGCCTCATCAAGGGCTGCAGGATGATCCACCTGCCGTTCTACCCGATGTACTGGCTCTCGTTCGTCGTCGCCGCGCTCTGGAAGCTTCTCCCCGGCGATCCGCCCATCTTCCCGCGCCGCGTGGACTGGTACCGCCAGAACCGCGGTTTCACGACCGGCCCCGGGAGCCGCGCGTACGACGAGCTCGGCTACGTGCCCAAGGTCGGCCTCGACGAAGGCCTCAAGCTGGCCTACGACTGGTACCGCGCCAACGGCTTCCTGTAGCCGCCGCGCGGGCCCGTCCGGCCCGGCGGACGCGCGCGGTCGCCGCCGGGCGTTGACATTTTGCCGTTTTTCGCTAACATCCACCGCGTTTTCGGCCCCAAAACCGTTTGTCATACCGACTCGCAATGAATTTCCAGCTCCTCGACAAGGCCAAAGCCCGCGTTTCGAGCATCCCCGTGCTCGTGAACATGTGTTCCCTCCGCGTGAAGCAGCTCAACCAGGGCATGCGCCCGCTGCTCAAGCCGGAACCGGGCGAAGAGACCATCGACACGGTGCTCCGCGAAATCGCGGAAGGAAAGCTCATTTCCCAGGTCGATTTCGAGACGCTCGAGCGCCGCGGCCTGGCGCACGGCTAGTCCGTCCGCGGAGGCCTGTCTCCCCGTGCCCGCCGTCGGCAAACCGCAGTCCGGCGGCTCCGCGCCGCATTTCGTTTCGCGCAACCGCAAGGCGTTGCACGACTACGAGGTGTTGCAGCGCGTCGAGGCCGGGATCGCGCTGTGCGGCACCGAGGTGAAGGTCGTCCGCGCGGGCCACGCCGGGCTGACCGGCGCGTACGCGTCGGTGGACAAGAACACCGGCGAAATCTGGCTCTGCGGCGTGAACATCCCGCCGTACGGCTACGGCAACATTTTCAACCACGAGTCGCTCCGCGCCCGCAAGCTGCTGCTGCACCGCCGCGAGATCCTCAAGTTGCGCGCGCACGAGGAGCGCAAGGGTTGCACGCTCGTGCCGCTCTCCCTCTACCTCAAGGGCGGCCGCGTGAAGTGCGAGCTCGGGGTGTGCCGCGGCAAGTCCGACGTGGACAAGCGCGAAACGATCAAGCGCCGGGAAAGCGACCGCGACGCCCGCCGCGCCGTGGCCGAACGTCTCGGCCGCGGGGGCTAGGCCGCGCCTCCGGCGCCGGTTCCGGAAGCCATGGAAATCCTCCACGATCCGCGCGCCGCGGCG
>JAFUXX010000161.1 GCA_017476965.1 Kiritimatiellia bacterium
CGAGGCGCAGCGAGCGCGCGACGTCCGCCCTCACCTGCGCGAGCCCCGCGCCGAGAATCGGCCTGCGCGCGACGAACACGAAGTCGCGCACGGGCGGCGGGATCGACGGCCGCAGCAGCCGGAAGCACTCGCGCATGAGCCTCTTGGCGCGGTTGCGCTCGTGGGCGTCGTGGAAAGTCCGCTTCGCGGCCGTCACGCCGAGGCGGTGGCCGGAGACCCCTTCCGGCGCGCCCGCGCCGTAGACCACGACGTAGCGCCCGGCGCGCTTCGCGCCCGAAGCGTACAGGGCCTCGAACTGCGCGCGACGCGCGAGCCTGGCTTCCTTCGGAAACGAAAAAGCGGAAAACGCGCGCCGCCGTGCGCTGGAGCGCGCGGCGGCGACGGATTCGGAAGCGGACGCTTCAGGTCGGGCGGACACTGCCCAGAGCCCTCCCGCGCCGGAGCGCTTCAGACTTGGGTGAGGCGGACGCGGCCCTTCTGGCGGCGGCGCTTGAGCACCTTGCGGCCGTCGGCCGTTGCCATGCGGGCGCGGAACCCGATTTTGCGGACGCGCTTGATCTTGGAAGGCTGGTAAATCTGCTTCATGGTTTGATGCCTGAATTTGTTTGCAAATGCGCGCGAAGGATAGCGAAAGGCACCGCAAAAGTCAAATTCCGCGCGCGAAAAACGCGAAACGAAAAAAACGCTTGCATTCGGAAGGGCGTTTTGCTATCGTTACCGCCGTTCGCGACGCAAGGGGGCTCCCCAAAAAGTCGCGATTCTCCCTGGGGAGGTGGCGCAATTGGTTAGCGCTCCGGACTGTCGATCCGGTGGTTGCGGGTTCGATCCCCGTCCTTCCCGCCAGCGTGGCTCCCGGAAATCGCGAGATTTCCGGGAGCTTTTTTTCGCACTGGCGGCAGGTGCCGCCGGGCGGGGCCTAGGAAAGCGGCGGGCGGACGGTTATGACGCGCTCGTCTTCGGACGCGCCGTGCGCGATTTCGACGCGGACGGTGCGGTCGGCGGGCAGACAAGCCCCGGCGCGGTCCGGCCACTCGACGGCCATCGTGTCGCCGGAATCGACCATGTCGTCCCAGCCGACGGTTTCGAGCTCGTCCGGGCCGGAAAGGCGGTACAGGTCGAGGTGGACCAAGCGCGGGCCGGGCCCGGAAGCGCCGTACTCGTGGGCGATCGCGAACGTCGGTGACGACGCGGCGGCCTCGATGCCGAGGCCGTCGCACAGGCCCTGCACGAAGCAGGTCTTTCCGGCGCCGAGGTCGCCGGAAAGGGACCAGACGAAACCCGGGCCGAACCGGCGCGCGAGCTCGCGGGCGAAGGCCTGCGTCTCGGGCACCGAGCGGACGGTCCGGGTTTCGGGGAGCGCGGGAACCACGTCTACGGCTCCCGCGCGGACGGGGCCGGGAGGGCCTCGCGACCCCGGATTTTTCCGTCCTGGTCGACGAATTCCACGGCGACCGCGCCGTCCTCGCCGATTTCGACCCAGCCGCACGTGTAGGTGCCGGCGTCGCGGTCCAGAAGCGACGAGCAGACGACGGGGCAAGGCGCGCCGTAGGTGTCGTGTTCGCCGCCGGGCGCTTCGAGCCAGCACTCGTGCAGGTGCCCGGTGACCATCGCCTGGAAGCCGAGGGGCGCGAGCATGGCGCACCAGCGCGTCCAGCGCGGGCCCTCGATGTCGAAAGGCGGGTGGATGCGGAACGCGAACGGGTTGTGGCAGGCGACGAGGCGGAACTTGGCGTCCGCCGGAGCGCCGCGCGCGAGCGTTTCGCGCAGCCACCGCTCCTCCTCCTCGCGGAAAGCCTCGCAACAGACCGTCCAGCCGTACTCGCGGCAGTCGTCCCGCTTGTCCTCCCCGGTGTCGAGCACGAGCCCCCACACGGGGCCGAGGCGGAACTCGTGGTACGAGCGGCCGCCTTCGGTCGGCGTGAGGTCCGCGTACTGCTCGGCGTAAACGCCGCGCAAGTCGTGGTTGCCGCGCGCGAACACCGCGGGGTACTCGCCGCCCGTGATGCGGCCGGCGATGAGGTGGGGCACCGTCATGCGCTCCGCGCTGCCGCAATCCTCGGGAATGTCGCCGCAGAGCACGAGCATGTCGGGAGTGCGGCCGAGGCGTTCGGCGGCGGAAACGGCGCCGTCCACGAAACTGTGCGTGTCCGGCACGTTGAGCAGGCGCAGCACGCCGTCGCGCGGCTCCACGGGGCGGAACGCGGTCTCGAACGACTGCACCTCGCCGGTTTCGGTGAAGTACGGCTTGCGCTCGACGATCGGCCGCAGGTGCACCGAGTACGACCGCGCGGAGTCGAGAACGCCGCGCGGGACCGAAGCCAGGTGGACGGGGCGGCCGGAGCGGAGAATGCCGTTGGCGTGGTCGTACGAGACCGTGCCGGCGCACTCCACCCACATCGTGCACTCGGCCGTGACCGGGACGCACACTACGTATGCGCCGCCGACGGCGTAGACCGTGGGCGGCGCGGCGAAAAGCGGGGGGAGCGGAACCATCGGCCCTTCCTCGGTTTCCGGATCGGGGGCGCGGGGACTACGCCTCGGCCTCGATCTTCTCCATGATTTCGTCGGCGATGTCCGCGTTGTGGTAGACGTTCTGGACGTCGTCGTTCTCGTCGAGGGCGTCGACGAACTTGAGCACGGCCTTGGCCTGCGAGAGGTCGGAGACCGCGACGGTCGTGCCTTCCATCGGGAGGTAGACGATTTCGGAAGAAACGGTCGGGACGCCCTTCTCCTC
>JAFUXX010000162.1 GCA_017476965.1 Kiritimatiellia bacterium
ATCGTGTTCCGCGTCGATCTCGCCCCCGGCGACTTCGAAATCGCGGGAAGCAAAACGCTGGCCGTCGCCAAGACGGACGCGCCTCGCCTCCGCGTCGAAGTCTGGAACCTCTCCGACGCTCCAGCCACGGGCACGGTCGCGGTTTCCGGCGTCCGTCTGGCGGGCCTGCCGGACGGCGAAATCGCGATTTCCCCATTCGGCAAGGAGTCCTTCGATTGCGTGCTGGAAGCCCCGGAGGCCGCAGGGGAGGGCGCCGCGGCGTCGTCGTCCGCGGTCTGCACGGTTTCCGGGCGCTTCGACGGACGCGACGCCTCGCCGCTTTCGATGCCCGTCCTCTTCGAGCGCGCGCTCTTCGCCGCCTGCGAAGAAACGCCGCTGCCGTGGCGCGACCCGGAGGCTTGGACGCGGAACGACTCCGCCGCCGCGTACCGGGCGTCGTGGGACGAAAAAGAGCAGGCGGTGCGGTTCGACGTCGAGTGGACCGATCCCGCAGTGGACCGCTGGGTCTATCCCGTGCTGGAGCTGCCGCCGGAGCTGCGCGGCCTCGAAGGGGCGGTTCGCGCGGTTTTCGAAGTGAAAAGCGCGCAGGACAAGGTCGAAAACGACTTCAAGAACGACGGCGCCAACTTCATGCTCGTGCGGACGGGCGGCGCGGACTCGCCGAACGACTACCTGTCCTTCGCTCCCCCCGGGGGCGAGTGGGAGCGGCGCTACGTCGAACTCTCCACCGCCGGCGACATGTCCGACGTCCGTGCCGTGCGCCTTGGCTGCAATCCGCTCGGAATGCGCCTCTCGTTCTGGATCCGCAACGTTTCGATCCTGCGCCTGCCTTTACAACCTCCGGTCCGCGGTTCAGAATCGCCGCCGTCGCGGACCGTCTCGCGATGATCGTCGAGCAAGACCGCCTCGCGGCGGCGGCCACGATTTCCGGCAGCATTTTCCGATGAAACACGAACAGATTTTCCGTCCCGAGCGGCATTCGCGCGGCGACACCAACGTCACGAAGCAGCAGCCGATCGACGAAGCGTCGTGGATCTGGCGCGCCGGTGCCGACCAGTGGGGCGGCGCCGTCTTTTCCGAGACCCGCACCACGCCCGAGGTTCTCGCCCGCCTTCCGCAATCGTTCTGGCGCTTCCGCCGCGATTTCGACGTGCCGGCGGCCGGCAGCGCCGGAGATCCGGCCCTCCCGGCCGAATTCGAAATCGACGTGTCGGCCGACGAGCGCTACGTCCTGCTCCTCGACGGCGAGGAGCTTTCCCGCGGCCCGCACCGCGGCCTCCCGAACCGCTGGCACTACGAGAGCCTCCGCGTCTCGGAGCTCGCGCCCGGCCCGCACCGTCTCGAAGCGGTGTGCTGGCAGATCGGCGAGCACGCGCCGCTCGCGCAGCGCTCGATCCGCGGCGGCTTCATTCTCAAGGCTTCCGGAGCCTTCGATGCCGTTCTCACGACAGGCAAGGCGGAGTGGCTCGTCGCGCCGCTTGCCGGCACCCTCATGACCGACAAGGGCACGTCCGGCGCCTTTGGCGTGGGCTCGCAGTGCGAAGTGCGCGGCACCTCGATTCTCGACGAAGAGCCTCCGGCCTCCGCATGGGAACCGGCCGCGGTGGTCCGCGGCCCGGTGGATACTTGG
>JAFUXX010000163.1 GCA_017476965.1 Kiritimatiellia bacterium
CGGCCCGCCGCGCGCGGACTTCTTCGCGGCGGGCGGCGTTGGCCGCTTCGCGGCGCAGCGTTTCCTCGATGCCGGCCAGTTCGTCAAGCACGGCTTGTTCGGGGATTTTCGCGAGCGCCGCGAGTTCCTGCACCATGCGGGCCTTGTGGACGGCGTTTTTGCACTGCGCGACCGTCCCGAGCACGCCCTGGACGATGCGGCCGGCGGCGTCCGCGCCGTCGGGGTCGCTCTCCTTTTCGCGCAGGAACCCGAAGTGGAACGGCACGATGCCCTGCGAAGATTCGAGGACCTTTTCGAAATCTTCCGGCGGATGCGAAAGCAGGAACGAATCGGGATCGTCGCCGTCCGGCACGCTCGCGACGCGGACGGGGACGCCCTCCGCCAGCAGGATCCCGGCCGTGCGGACCGCGGCCTTGCGGCCCGCGGCGTCGGCGTCGAAGAGCAGGACCACGCTGTCCGCGTAGCGGTGCAGCAGCTTGGCGTGTTCGGGCGTGAAAGCGGTGCCCTCGGAAGCGACCGCGCGCGGGAAGCCGCAGGCGTGGCAGCGGATGACGTCGATCTGGCCCTCGCAGATGACGGCTTCGCGCTTCGGGTGGGCGGCGATGGCGCGCTGCGCCTTGTCGAGCGCGTAGAGGATGCGGGCCTTCTTGAAAACGTCTGTTTCCGGGCTGTTGACGTATTTGGCGGGGGACTTGGCGGCGTCGAGAATGCGGCCGCTGAAGCCCACGACGCGGCCGGTCTGGTCCGTTATGGGGAACATGAGGCGGCCGTGGAAGCGGTCGCGCAGGCGGGTCTCGCGCTCCGGAGCGTCGGGCAGCGTGCCGAGGCCGGCCTCGACCATTTCGCGGACGGTGAACCGGTTCTTGCGGGCGAATTCGTCAAGCACGCCCCAGGCGTCCGGGTCGTACCCGATGCCGAACGCTTCGGCGGTCTTGGCGTCGATCTTGCGTTTTTCGAGATACGCGCGGGCCGCGGCGGCGCCGGGCACGTTTTCGGCGAGCAGGCAGCGGCGGAAGAACGCGGCGGCGGCGGAGTTCACCTGGTAGAGGCGCTTCACGCGGGCCGCGGTGCCGTCGTCCGCCGCGAACTCGACCGGCACCCCGCATTTTTCGCCGAGGTAGCGGACGGCGTCGAGGAACGACATGCCGTCGTGCTTCATCAGGAACTTGAAGACGTCGCCGCCTTCGCCGCACCCGAAGCACTTGTACGTCTGGCGCCTGACGTTGACGTGGAACGACGGCGTCTTTTCGGAGTGGAACGGGCAGCAGGCGACGAATCCGCCGGAGGAGCGCTTGAGGGAAATCCGGTCGCCGACGACCTGCACGATGTCCGTGCGGGACCGTATTTCCTCGATCGTGCTGTCCGGTACTCCTGGCATGGGCTAGCCGAATTTGCCGAAGCGGCCGGGGGGCGGGCGGCGCTCGATGCGCATGCGCGGCTCTTCGAGGAAAAGCGCGTACCAGGCGTCGCCGAACGACGCGTTGGAGAACTGGCGCACGCGGTTGTTGGCGAGGGCGTCGCGGTTGCGCGCGAGCGCGGCGTTGGGCTCCTCCTCCACGTTGTTGTCCTTGCAGGCCTTTTCGACGGTTTCGTACGCGGCGTCGGGCCGGTTCTTGTGCAGGTATATCCACGCCATCACGGAGGAAAGCAGCGCGCTCTGGTTGTAGCGCAGGCGGGCGCGGGCCTTGCGGTACGTCTTCTCCATTTCGGGGACGCCGGCCCCGGTTTCGTACTGGCGCGCGAGCTTCATCGCCGCCGCGAACGGGTCGAGGATCAGGCAGCGCGGCAGGAGCTCGTCCACCTTGTCGAAGCGCCTGAGCTGGTACCAGAACTGCATCCGCGTCGTGTTCACCTGGCGCGCGAAAAACGGCACCCAGCCGCGGAAGCGGTCGAGCTCCGAAGTCTTCGCCAGCGCTTCGTGGATGAAGCCTTCCTGGCGCTTGCGGATTTCCTCCTGGAACGCGCGGACGTCGCCGCGCGGGCGCTTCTGCCACGCGTCGATGCGCGCCTGCAGCGACTTCTGCCCTTCGGCGATGCCGTCCTGCAGCGCCGCCATCACCTTCGCCACGCGCTTGCGGACTATCGCGCCGATCCCGGCCATGACGGCCACGAAAACGAGCGCGCTCCAGACCGCGCTCCACACGGGGGAGGCGGCGCCGGTGCGGAGGAGGACGAATGCGGCGGTCGCCGAAACGGCGAGCGAAATCAGTACCGAATACATGGGATCAGTGCAGGGGAAGCGTGTCGGAAGAGACGGGGAAGAAGAACGCGGCGCACAGCAGCAGCGCCGCGGCCACGGCGAGGAAAAAAGCGGAAACGGCGCGCGTGCGCGCCGGGGTGGCGTTCGCGCGCGCGATCTGGTCGCGGAGCGTCCACGGCCGAGCCACGGCGAACATCCCCTCCACGGCCATCGCGTACCCGACGGCGATCGGGAGGTAGCGGGCCGGGGACGGGTGCCACTGCGCGGCCGAGAGCAGCAGCGACGGCACGAGGACGAGCAGCATGCCCGCGGCGCGGCACGAGAGCAGGTCCGGCAGCGCCAGCACGATTGCGGCGATCGCGGCCGGCACCGCGATCTGGAACGCGCCGGCCGC
>JAFUXX010000017.1 GCA_017476965.1 Kiritimatiellia bacterium
GACTTCGTCAAGAACATGATCGTCGGCGCCGCGCAGATGGACGGCGCGATCCTCGTCGTTTCCGCGGCCGACGGCCCGATGCCCCAGACCAAGGAACACGTGCTTCTCGCCCGCCAGGTCGGCGTGCCGAAGATCGTGGTCTTCCTCAACAAGGTCGATCTCGTGGACGATCCCGAGCTGCTCGACCTCGTCGAGATGGAAATCCGCGAGCTGCTCAACAAGTACGAGTTCGACGGCGACAACACGCCGATCGTCCGCGGCTCCGCCCTCGCCGCCACGCAGGCCACCTCCCCGGCGGACGACGCGTGCAAGTGCATCGACGAGCTCCTCAAGACGCTCGACGACTACATCCCCGATCCCGTCCACCAGCTCGACCTGCCGTTCATGATGCCGATCGAAGACATCTTCTCGATCGAAGGCCGCGGCACGGTCGTCACGGGCCGCGTCGAACGCGGCGTCGTGAAGGTCGGCGACGATGCCGAAATCGTCGGCATCAAGCCCACGCAGAAGACGACGATCACGGGCGTCGAGATGTTCCGCAAGACCCTTGACCAGGGCCAGGCCGGCGACAACGTCGGCTGCCTCCTGCGCGGCACCAAGAAGGAAGACGTGCAGCGCGGCCAGATCCTCGCCAAGCCCGGCAGCATCACGCCGCACACGGAGTTCGAGGCCCAGGTCTACGTCCTCACCAAGGAAGAAGGCGGCCGCCACACGGCGTTCTACCCGGGCTACCGTCCCCAGTTCTACATCCGCACGGCGGACGTGACGGGCGACATCAAGCTCCCCGAGGGCGTCGAAATGGTCATGCCCGGCGACAACATCAACATGACGGTCACGCTCATCTACCCCGCCGCCCTGGAGGAGAAGATGCGCTTCGCCATCCGCGAAGGCGGCCGCACGGTCGGCGCCGGCACCGTCACGAAGATCATCAAGTAGTTTTCCCGCAAGGGAAATCCGCTTCGAGGCGCGCCCGGTTCCGGGCGCGCCTCTTTTCTTCCCGATGGAACGGAATCCGGCCGCCGCGGCCCGCGGCGCGAAGCCCGTGCTCTCCTCTTCCGAGGCCGGCGCCCTCAAGCGCCGCCTCGGCCCTGCCCTTTTCGCCCGCCGGCTCGACATGGAGGAGAACCGCGAGAAGAAGCTCGGCGGTCTCGTGCGCTGGTGCCCGATGAAGTACGCCGGGCCGGCGGCGGATTTAGCGTTCCGCGCGACCGGGCTCTGGAAGCGCGCGCACCGCGAGTTTCTCGGCATTCGCGTGCGCGAGGAGCGGTTCGACATCGCGGGCCTCCCGCCCGCGCTCGACGGCATGGCGCTCCTGCACCTTTCGGACCTCCACGCCGACGTGTCGCCGGACCTCCCGGACGCCATCGCGCGCGCGCTCGCCCGGGCCGCGGGCACGTACGACGCGGCCGTCGTGACCGGCGACTTCAACAATTTCACCGTCCACTCCGACATGCGCGCGCTCGAAGTCGTCGCGGCCCTGCGCGGCGCGTTCACGGCGCCCGTCTACGGCTGCCTCGGCAACCACGATTCGGTGAAGGACGTCCCGTTCCTCGAACGGTCGGGCTACAGGATGCTGCTAAACGAGTCCGTCCGCGTCCGGCGCTCAGGCGCCGCCCCGGGCGACCCTTCCCTGCTGCTAACCGGGGTGGACGACCCCAACATCTTCCGCACGCACGACCTGCGCGCC
>JAFUXX010000164.1 GCA_017476965.1 Kiritimatiellia bacterium
GCCGCCTCGCCCATCGCCATGCAGGGCGTCATCACGCGGTAGCTCGCGTGGGCGCGATGGGTGCCGCCGATGCAGCGCCCGGCCACGAGGAGGCCTTCGACGCCCGTCGGCAGCAGCGCCCCGTAGCGGATGTCGTAGGGACGCGCCGGCTGCGAATGCCCTTCGGCCTGTCCGCCGCCCGTCGGGTTGTGGATGTCGATGAGGAACCAGGCGTCGTGGACGACGGCGTCGGCGTAGTGGCGCCCCTCCTCCACGTCGGCGTCCGTCACGGCGGCGTCGCAGACGATGCGGCGCGTTTCGCGCACGCCGGGCGCGGAGGCACCGGATTTCACGCGGCACCGCTCATAGCCCGGGACGTGCCTGCGGAGGAACTCGACGCACCGGTCGATCTGGGCGCGCAGTTCGGCGTCGGCCCGGCCGAGCGCGGCGGGGTCGAGCGCGTCGATGCCGTTGAGCTGCGTCGCGTTCACGCAGCGCTCGCCGGGATGAAGGGTGCGGTGGAGGCGGACGATCGTGACGTTCTCCGGGAGCTCGCCCGCCGCGTTCATGCGCTTGCAGAGTTCGCGGTATTCTTCGCCGGAGGGGAGTTTCACGGGATCCGAACCGCCCCAGGCCGCGATGGCCCGCGATTCGTCCACGCCGTCGACGTCGAACTCCAGCGACATCGGCTGGGTCGCGCCGTCGGCGTCGCGCCCGATGCGGAACCCGGCGCCGGCCGCCGTGGCGACGCGCCCGTCGCCCGTGGCGTCCACCACGGCCCTTGCGCGAATCTTCCGCAGCCCCTTCGGCGTGTCCACGACGGCACCGGCGACGCGGGGGCCCTCCATGACGGCGTCCACGACCGGGGCGCAAAGGAGCACCGTCACGCCGGCGCCGGCGCAGAGGCGCGCGAGGACGCCCTTGGCCTCCTCGTGGTCGAGGTGGCGTTCCTGGCCGTTGCGCGTGACGGTCTGAGGCGCGCCTTCATGGCCGGCCTCCAGAAGCGCGCGCAGTTCGTCCGCCATCGTGCCGGGAGCGACCGATCCGCGGATCGGGGAGACGTGACCGACCGTGCGGTTGCCGCCGAGGCAGCCGAAGCGCTCGGCGAGCACGACGCGCGCGCCGAGGCGGGCGGCGGACACCGCCGCGCACACTCCGGCGGGTCCGCCGCCGGCCACGAGCACGTCGGCTTCGAGCCACCATCCGTTTGTTGTCTGCTTGAGAATGTCCATGGTTTGTCGGTTTCGGAAAATCAGAGAGGCGGGAAGCGCGGGCGCACGCTACGCCGGAGGGAGAGTCTCGTCCAGCACGACGCGCCCGCGATGCACGTCGTGGACGCGGAGGCGAAGCGCGTCGCCCTCGGTCCAGCCCTCGACGACGGTGGGGAAGAGGGTGTCGTCCGGCCGTCCGCGCAGCGTGCCGAGGTCGGGTCCGCCGCCCACGACCTGCGCCCACGGGCGGTCCGCCGTCGGCGGGTCGTAGCGGAAGCGGTGCTTGTGGCCGCAGACGACGAGGCGCACGCCCGCGTCCGCCAGGATCGGCCCCCAGAGCTCCGCGCATTCGCGGGACCAGTAGGCGTAGTCGTCGGGGTCGATCCGGGTTCCGTCGTGCGGATGGTCGGGATGGTCCGGCGCGGCGAAGAGCGGGATGTGGCAGAAGGCGACCTTGGCCTTTGCCTCCGCGATGTCGGAGCGGCGAAGTTGCTCCGCGAGCCACTCCGCCTGCTTCCGGCGATACGGCTCGAAGGCCGCGAGCCCGAACCACATGGGATGGGCGTCGGGCTTGTCTTCGCCCGTGTCGAGGCCGACGAGCGCCATGTCGCCGAGACGGACCGCGAAGTTCCACTTCAGGTCCCACTGGTCGCCGCGCCGTTCGGACGGGTCGCGCGGCAGCATCACCTCGCCGAGCCGCGACGGCCAGCTGCCCCGGACGTCGTGGTTGCCGCACGTGAAGAGCGCGGGCGCGTCCGCCGCCCAGTCCGCGTCCTCGACGGGCGGGTCGAGAAAGGCCCCGACGGCCTCGCGCTTCGTCTGCGTCGATGGGCCGGCCGCGTCGCCGTTCCAGACGACGACCGTCGGTTCGAGCGCCTTCAGCGCGCGGCAGACGAGTCGATACGCCGGCCACGACGCATGGGTGTCGCAAATCATGCAGAAGCGCCCGCGCGCCGCCGCGCCAAGCGTCGTGAAGGAGTGGACCGCCGAGGCGACCGGCTCGCCGGGACGGGCGAGATAGGCGTTCGGATACTCCGCAAACGGCGTCGTGATGGTGCGATACCAGTAGCGCGTCGCGGGCTTCAGTCCGACGATGCGGACCTGCAGCGCGGCATCGTCGATCGGGACGGGGCCGAGCCCGACGCCCCTCGCGACGCGGGGATTGAGGAATGCGGGATTGTCGGCGTACTCGACGAGGCCCTTGGCCAACCCGGAAACCGCCCACGAAACCCCCATGGACGTCTCCGCCGGCGCCTGGAGACAGGGAGAACCGGCGCGGAACGGCGCGGACGCGGCACCGCCGCCGGCCGGCCCGCCGCCACCGCGTTCGACGCGCGCTTTCCCGGACATCGCCACCTCGCTACCGGAAGAACAGGACCGTTCCGAATTGGTAGAGGCGTTCGTAGCAGCCCATGTCCGGAACGTCCCCGAAAATGCGCGGCATGGTGCCGGAGAGATCGAACGCGCCGTCCATCCAGTCCAGCTTGCGGCCGGTGTTGGTGCAGGGGCGGCCGGCGGCCAGCGTGAAATCGCCGTGCGCCGCGTCCGTGAAGCGCGGGTCGGCGTTGACGCATCCGTTTTCGGCCGTGAAATGCGCCGTCATGGTCGGATAAACGCAGCAATGGAGGAACGTGCCGGACGCGTCCGTGCAGACGGTCCCGGACGTCGGCTCCTGCCCAGAACCGCCGCTGACCGTGTTGCCGGAGACAATGCAGTTGACGAAGCGGCCGCCCCAGCGCTGGTAGATTCCGCCGCCCGCCGCCTGGGCCGCGACATTGCCGGCGATCGTGCAGTTCGAGACCTCGACCGGGTTCGGGGTGACGAGGTAGAGACCGCCGCCGGCCCGGTCGCCCGACGCCCCCGTCGTGCGGTTGTTCGCGACGAGCGAGTTGCGAATCGTCAGGACCTTGTCGCCGTGCGTGTTGGCCTGGCCTTCGCGGATGCAGACGCCGCCGCCTTGGAGGGCGGCCGAGTTGTTCGTGAAGACGCAGTTGCCGATCGCGCCGAACACGGTGCCATTCCACGTCGCACCGACGGCCCCGCCGCGACATGCGCTCGCGTTGCCGGAAAAGACGCAGTTGGACACCGCGCACCAGCCGTCGTCTGTCTGCCCATGCAGGAAGATGCCGCCGCCGCCATTGTTGTCGCCGCTGGCGGCGGTTGTCGCGTTGCCGGTGAACCGGCATGCGTCGAACGCAGCGTTGGCGGTGCCGGTGACGCGGGCGCCGCCGCCGGAGAGGGATGCCACGTTGTCTTCGAACTGGCAGTCCGTGAACGTCGCGGCGTTGTTCACGATGTAGGCTCCCGCCCCGGACAGTGCCGTGTTCCCCCGAAAGACGCAATTCGAAACCGACGCGTCAACGGAGTTGGCGGTGATGCCGATGCCTCCGCCCGTGCCGCCGCCCTCGGTCATGGCGGCGTTGCCCTCGAAGAGGCATCCCGAGACGTTCGCGACGTTCAGCGCTCCGGCGTAAACGGAGCCCTTGTTCCCCGAGACCGTGCAGTCCACCAGATTTCCGCCGTTGATGCCGATCACGGCGGCGCCGCTCGCGGCCGCGTTCGTCGCGGCGTTGCCCGTGACGAGGCACCGCAGGGCCTTTGCGTCCACGCCGACGAGCGCGACGGCCGAGCCGAGGTAGAGGGCGGTGTTGTTGCTCACGACGCAATCGACGAGCAGTCCATCGCGGTTGACGTAGGCAGCGGCGCCCTGGGGCTTGCCGGTATACGTGTTGCGGCACCCGCGAATGACGCAGTTGGAGACGACGGAGAGCCTGGCCTCCGCCCCGCCGGTCCCGATCCGGACGCCGGAAAAGTCCTTCGACCCGTTGTTGGAGCCGTTTTCAAGAGTCAGGTTGGCGATGGTGATGTCGGCGGCGAGGCGGAGAACCTCCCGGTCGCCGGGGCTGCGCAGGACGACCTGCTCGGGATCGTCCGTTCCGCCGCGGACGACCACCCGGTGGGACTCGCCGTAGCCACCGGTGCAGCCGATCGCGTCGGAGAGCTGATACGTGCCGGGCGCGATCACGAGTTCGAGCCCCGCCGTGTTCTTGTTGTTGACCATGCCGAATCCTTTCGCCGGCGTCGCGAAGGCGGTGTCCCAACTCGTGCCGGCGGCGGAGTCGCTGCCGCCTTCCGAGGCGGGCTTGACGTAGTAGGTGGTCGCGCCGGCGACGAACGGGGCGAGGCCGAGGAAAAGGGCGCCGAGAAGGCCGACGCTGCGCGGGAGGACGGTGTGGATCTTCATGGTGTCGGTTCCATTTTGTTTGAGGGGAGGATCGCCTGCAAATCTCGTGCTTGGGCGCAGCCCGACGGACAGGGGCTGTGAACGCATTCAAGTCTGCCACACGACACTTCCTTGGACAATTGCAATTTTGTTTTCAAAACATGCAGGATTGCATCATCGGGGACGCTGTGGTATCCTCTCCGCCATGCACACGGAGAAACGCATGGAGGTCCTTTTGTCGATGACGCCGCACCTGCCCTGGCGCACCGACGGCGTGCGGCGCTTCGCCCACGAAGCCGGCTGGAACCTCATCGACTCCTCCCGGCTCATCGGCGGGATTTCCGGCCTGGCGGGGTGGCGCGGCGACGGCGCCATCGTCACGCTGCGCGAGGACCCCGCGACCCTCGCGTTCGTGCGGAGGTTGCGTCGCGCGGGGATACCGGTGGTCGATCTCTCCAACCAGCGCCCCGACATCAGGATTCCCCGCGTGTGCCTCGACAACGTCGCCATCGGGCGGCTCGCGGCGGAGCATTTCGCCGCGTCCAACCACCGTCGCGCCGTCTGGTTCTCGACGCACTGGATGAACGTCCACGCGCAGCGCTTCGCCGGGTTCTCCGAGGGTTGGGCGGCCACGCCCGGCGCCGCCGGACCTCCCGAGCGGTGGGTGCTGCGCGAAGCC
>JAFUXX010000165.1 GCA_017476965.1 Kiritimatiellia bacterium
ATCGGCGGCATCGCCCCGCTTCCCGTCCGCACGCGCACCGCGCCCCGCCCCGTTTTCGTGCCGCCGCCGCCGCCCCAGCCGGTCCGTCAGCAGCAGCCGAAGAAGCCCGCCGCTCTCCATCCCGGAGACGCGAAAGACGAAAACTCGACCGGCGCGAAGACCGCGGTCGGAGGCCTCAAGGGCTCCGGCGGCGTGTCGAAGGCCGCCGAAAAGGCACGCCAGGATCCGCTCGAAGCGCGCGACCTCATGCGGGAGAAGAACCGCGACAAGCGCGAGAAGCGGGACGCCGCCCGCGCGGCCGAGCGCGCTTCCGCCGCCGCGGCGGCGGCCTCGGAGAAGAAGATCGTCCTGCGCGGCATGACCGTCGTGAAGGACCTCGCCGAAAAGCTCGGCATGCGCCCCAACCAGCTCATCACCGAGCTCATGAAGATGGGCGTCCTGGCCTCGATCAACCAGAGCGTCGATTCGGACACGGCGGCGAAAGTCGCGATCGCGCACGGCTTCGAGGTCGAACACGAGAAGAGCAAGCGCAACGCGCAGGCAAAGCCCGTGCAGATCGACCGCACCGCCGACGACGACATTCCCGAAGACCGTCCCGACCAGCTCCGCCCGCGGCCGCCGGTCGTCACGTTCCTCGGCCACGTCGACCACGGCAAGACGAGCCTCATGGACTACATCCGCAAGACGTCGGTCGCGGCCGGCGAGGCGGGCGGCATCACGCAGGCCATTTCCGCGTATTCGGTGGACGTCCAGGGCCGCAAGATCACGTTCCTCGACACCCCAGGCCACGCGGCGTTCAGCGCGATGCGCAACCGCGGCGCGCATTTGACGGACATCGCCGTCATCATCGTCGCGGCGGACGACGGCATCATGCCGCAGACCAAGGAGGCGATCCAGCAGGCGCGCGACGCGGACGTCACGATCATGGTCGCGATCAACAAGTGCGACCTGCCGACGGCGAATCCGAACCGCGTGATGCAGCAGCTCCAGGCGGAGAACCTCACGCCCGAAGAATGGGGCGGCTCGACGGTCGTCTGCCAGGTCTCCGCCAAGACGGGCGAAGGCGTCGGCAACCTGCTCGACATGATCCTGCTGCAGGCGGACGTCCTCGAACTCTCCGCCAACCCCGACCGCCGCGCGAACGGCTCCGTGATCGAAGCGAGCATGGTGCCGGGCTCCGGCCCCGCGGTCTCCGTCCTCGTCACGGGCGGCACGCTCAACGTCGGCGACGTGGTGCTGTGCGGCGAACACTGGGGCCGCATCCGCGCCCTCACCGACGGCTCCGGCCGCCGCCTGAAGTCCGCCGGCCCGTCCGCCGCCGTCTCCGTCATGGGTCTTTCGGGCGTCCCGGAAGCGGGCGCCGAATTCCGCGTGATGAAGAACGACAAGCGCGCGCGGGAACTTGCCGAAAAGGAAGCGCAGCGCCGCAAGGAGGAGCTCCTCGGCGGCGTCACGCAGGCGCGCAGCGCGGACGAAATCTTCCGCCAGATGCACGAACACGACAAGCTCGTGCTCAACATCGTCCTGCGCGCCGACGTCCAGGGCTCGGCCGAGGCGATCGTCGACTCGATCGGCCAGATCCAGAGCACCAAGGTTTCCTGCAACATCATCCAGAGCGGCACGGGCGCGATCGCGGTGAACGACATCGAGCGCGCCGAACACGGCAAGGCCGTGGTGATCGGGTTCAACGTTTCGCCGGAAAGCGGCGTGAACGCGCTCGCCCGCCACGACGGCGTCCGCGTCAAGACGTTCCGCATCATCTACGAGCTGCTCGACTTCGTGAAGCAGGAAATGCTCGCGCTGCTGCCCGTGGAGCACAAGGAAGTGGTGCGCGGCCACGCGCAGGTCAAGCAGGTGTTCAACCTCGGCAAGGAGGGCGTCGTCGCCGGCTCGCTCGTCGTCGACGGTTTCATCACCTCCAAGGGCCAGGTCCGCGTCGTCCGCCGCGGCAAGCTCCTGCACACCGGCCCGATTTCGACGATCCGCCACTTCAAGGAGACGGTCGAAGAGGTCAAGCAGGCGCAGGAATGCGGCATCATGCTCGAAGGCTTCTCGGCCTTCGAGGAAGGCGACATGATCGAATGCTTCGCCTTCGAGGAGCTGCCCAAGACGCTTTAGGCGGCTCCCTCCCCCGCCCTCCACGGGGCGAAAGGAAAGCGGAACGCGCGCCGCGGCGTGCGTCCCGCTCCATTTTTCCGCCTCCCGGCGGAAGGAGCCCCGGCGCTACTTGCGGCGCAGCTCCGGAATCTGCGCGGCGGCGACGGACTGGCCGAGGCGGCGCGCCTTCTCGTCGGGCATGAAGATCTCGACCTGTTCGGCGAGCGCGGGCGAAATCCCCGCCAGGCCCATGCGGGCCGTGTGCAGCAGGATGTCGCCGCCGAAGCCGCTCGTCACGCGGCCGAGGATCATGAGGTTGGAGAAGTCGTAGAACTCGCGGTACCACGCGGCGGCGTTCGCGAGGTAGCGGCCGAGCAGCAGGTAGACCCTGAGCGCGACTTCTTCGCGCGCCTCCATCGCGGCCTGCAGGCGCTTGAGGCGGTCTGGAAGCTTCTCCCCCTTGGGGAAGCGCATCCCGAACGCCGTCGCCACGTAGTTCGTCGCCTGCTGCGAGAAGTACATCGCGCCCACGCCCGAGTCGCCGCTCCATTCGTCGCGCGCGGCGCCGGGGTCGAGGTCGACCGGGGCGAACGCGAGTTCGCTGATGCGGCCCGTGAGGGCGCCGTCCGGGTCGATGTACCCCGCGGCTTCGGAAGAACCCATCGCCACGCCGAGGATGCCGGTGCGCTTCATCGCGATCGCGCCGGCGAGCGCGGTCACGTCGCCGTCGTTGAACACCTCGAACGGGACGCCCCAATCCTTCTCCACGCGCTCGAAGATCCCGCGGGCCGTCTCCTTCTTGTCCGGGGCCTTTTCGAGCACGGCGCGGATGAGCGACGCCGGGCCGAGGCGCTTGCCGACGAGCGTGCCGGCCGTGGAGCCGCCGATGGCGTCCACCTTGCCGCCGAGCGCCGCCGCGGCCTCGCGCAGGCCGGCCGAGAGCTTGGAGTAGTGGTACTCCGGATCGGGCTGGTTGCGCGGGTCCCACGGGAATTCCTTGGAGAAAACGACCTTGCCGCGCTTGAGCGCGGAAATCTTGAAGTCGCTCGCGCCGAGGTCGAAACCGATGCGGTTGCCGTCCACGCCGTTCTTCACGACGACGCGGCGCTCGCGCGTGCGCGGCACCTTGCCGTCCGGCACGACCTCCGCCACGACGGGGCGGGCGTAGAGGTCCGTGAAGAACCCGACGTCGAAGTCGCGCGCGCCGCCCTTGCGGTACGCGGCGACGAGCGGCTTCGTGAAGGCGTCGGGACCGGAAACGCGGAGGCGCCAGCCGCCCGCGCTCCACAAGACGAATTTCGCGACGCGGTCCACGAGCCGCGCCACTCCGGGAACGGCTTTCGGGGCGATGCGTTCGGGCAGCGGCACGTCGAAACGGAAGACGTTGCCGTCCTCGCGCTCCCACGCGATCGAAACCTTGCGCTTGCTCCCGCGCGCGGCTTCGCGCAGCTCGCGGAGCGCCGCGAGCGGCGGGCTGAAGGACAGCGAGGGATCGTGGATTTTTTCTGTTGTCGTCTTTTTCATTGTTCGCGTTCTCCCGGTGCGCCTGTGGCGGCGCGCCGCTACGGTTCGAGAAGCCAGTCGCGCAGGAATTC
The DNA here is from genome assembly GCA_017476965.1 of Kiritimatiellia bacterium. Lineage (GTDB taxonomy): Bacteria > Verrucomicrobiota > Kiritimatiellia > RFP12 > UBA3636 > UBA3636. Next base: position 3,693 of record JAFUXX010000165.1, read on the forward strand.
GACATCCTCGCGCGTGAAGCCGAGCGAAAGCACGTAGCCTTCGAGTTTTTCGGCGAGCGTGTCGCCGGGCAGTTTTTCGAAGCCGTCGAGGAGCTTCAGGTAGAGACGCTCCGTCGTGAAGCCCATGTCGCCGTCCCGGAAAACCGTGGCTTCCCAGTCCTTGCGCAGCTCGTCCTCCTCCACGCCGAGCAGACCCTCGACGATGAACGCAACGGCGCCGGTGCGGTCGCGCCCCGCGATGCAGTGGAACGCGATCGGGTAGTTGGACTTGTCGAGGAAAACGCGGAACACCTTGGCGAACTGCTTGCGCCCCCAGTCGCCCTGCATCGCCTCGTAGCAGGCGGAGGACACGTGGGTCCACCCGACGGAGTCGCCGAGCGGCGCGCCCGTCATGCCGGCGCACTCGCCGTCGCTGCGCAGGTCGATGTCCGTCTTGAACGCGAGCGTGTCGAGGAGCAGGTGGCGCGTTTCGGGCGACGTCGTGCGGTTCTTGCCGGGGATGAACGGCGTGCCGCCGCGGAACGTCTCCGCCACGGCGAGGCCGGCCTCGGCGTCGGCGAGAGACTTCGACACGACGCGCGCGATCGGCTCGGGCGGCGCCGCGCGCATGCACCAGCACCAGCCGCCGGAACCGGAGTACACCGTCGCGACGACGAGGTTGGGTCCCTTCTCGACGGGGACGAGCAGCGGCGCGTTGTTCGCGTCGATCGGGCTCTTGGAGTTGCCGCCCATGACGCGGTCCGCGAGCGGCACCCCGCCGATGCTGAGCGCCCAGTACCAGTCCGCCCCGCAGCCTACAGTCGCCCACCCCTCCTCCGGGGCGTCGACGACCTGCATGAGCACGGCGGGGCCGCGGCAGTCGCGCGCTTCGCCGAGCACGACCTTGCCGCTGGCGTCGGCCTCCGCGGCTTGCGGTTCGGCGCCGAGGAAGGTCTCCGGAACGGAGCTCCCGAGCGCGACGATCGCGGCGGCGCCGGATTTCGCGAAAAGCCCGGTGTCCGGGTAGAAAACCGTCCACTTGGACGAGAGCGGGAACGCGACCGGGGAAACCGGGCGGCCGGAGCCTTTGACCCCTTCGAGCGAGGCCTTGCGGACCGCCCATGCCTTTGCGAAAGCGTCGACCGCGCCGGATTCGCGCATGGCGGCGACCTCGTCCGCCGTGTACGGGCTCGACTTGGCGTTGGAGTTCATGCCGGCCGTGCGGAACACGAGCCCCTGGCGCACGCGGCGGCCGTCGAGCCCGACGCGCCCGCCGATGTCGCGGACGTTCGGCACCTCGCCGGCGTCGATCACGCGCGGCGCGCGGTCCTCGGTCTTGAAAACCCCGGTCGCGGTGTCCACGACGCGCCCGCCTTCCATCGCGCGCACCGTCCAGAGCCAGTCGCGGCCGATTTCAAGGTTGCGGACCTCGACGGAATCGCCGACCGTGGTGTCGAGAAACACCGGCAGTCCGTCGTCCTCGCGCACGACGGAGACGTTGTACGAGCGGCGCGGGCCGCCTTCGGCGGCCGGGTCCTCCCACGAGAGGCGCACGGGCTGCACTCCGCCCTTGCGCAGCTCGCGGCGGCGGTCGGGGTCCGCCATCCACTTCATGCGGGTCTCGGCCGGAAGGTCGAGGAAGCGGCGCTGGGCCTCCGTCAAGGCGGAAACGGTTTCGCCATCGGACGGCGAAACGAGCTTGAGGCCGCCGGAAGCGGCCGCGGGGAGCGAAAGCGAAACGGCCGCCACCGCGGCAAGGACGATTGGTGCGTTCATGAGGCCAATTCTACCACGGCCGCGCACCCCGCCGCAACCGCGAAATTTCGCGGGCGACGCGCCAAAGCAACATTTTGCTTGACGAAAGCGGGGCGTGAGGGGTATTTTTCGCGTCGTAGCGAAAATTGGTATCGATACGATTTTCGCGAAAACAAGGAGAAAGCACGGAAAAATGACGTTGAGAAGCGTAGCCGAATGTCTGGTACGGCGCGTTCGGGCGCGACGGCGCGTTCCTTTCCGCAGACCACGGCCTGACGTGGCGCGGCATCGGCCTGCAGCTCGACGGCGGCCAGGCCGCGCGCGATGTCGTCGTGAACCCGAAGAACCCGAAAACCGCGCACTTCGTCGTGTCGCAGGGCTTCGGCGGCCACGTCGCCACGACGCGCGACGGCGGCAAGTCGTGGTCGCGCAGCCACAACATGCTGGCGGACCACGTCTACAACCCCACCCTGCCCGCAAGCGGCGACCGCGCCAACATAAGCGGGCCCGAGAACATCTCGATCAGCCCTGCCGACCCGGAGCGCGTCCACCTCGCCGGGAACTGGAATCCCGCGATGAGCCGCGACGGCGGCAAAACGTGGGTCGAAAGCGCGCGCGGGGCCGACATCACCTGCTTCCACGACATCCGCCACCTCGACGGCGTCACCTACGGCGCGGCGATGGACGAAGGCTCTTTCGCGACGCGCGACGGCGGCGCCACGTGGAAGGCCCTCCTGCCGCTCAAGTGGCAGGCCGGTTTGAGCGGCCACCACTGGCGCGTCCTGCCGCAGAAACTGCCCGGCGGCCGCACGCGCGTCGTGTGCACCGTTTCGCCGTGGGCGCACGGCCACGACTTCCCGGTGAAGGTCGTGGTTTCGGATGACGGCGGCAAGACGTTCGAGGAGGCGAAAGGCCTGCCCGACTACCGCACCCACGCCAACACGATGTGGGGCGAGGGACACGGGCGCGCGCTGTGCGCAGACCCGACGGACCCGGACGTGCTGTACCTCGGCATCGACGGCGACCCCGAAGGCGGCAACGCCGGCGGCGGCGTGTTCAAGTCCACCGACGGCGGCCACAACTGGACGCAGCTTCCGTCGCAGCCCGGCTCGCGGCGCATGTTCTACGGCCTCGCCGTCGATCCCACGAACCCGAAGCGGCTCGTGTGGGGCGCGTGCGGCGCGACTGCCGGCGTCTACGTTTCCGAGGACGGAGGCGGAAGCTGGACCAAGACGCCCGGCTTCGGCGACTGGATTTTCAACGTCGAAGTCACGCCGAAAGGGACGATCTACGCGGGCGGAAGCCAGCTCTGGCGCAGCGACGACCACGGCCGCTCCTTCCGCGCGGTCACGTCGCTGCGCGGCGTGACGGTCACCGGCATCGCATTCGACCCGGCCGACGAACGCCGCGTGTGGATCTCGGCGACGACGTGGGACGGCAACCGCGCGGGCGGACTCTACGAGAGCGTGGACGGCTGCCGCAGCTGGACCGAAATCACGGGCGACATCCCGTATTCCAAGCCGCTCGTCGTGCGCTACGACCCGGCCTCGCGCCAGCTCTGGGCGGCGGGCCCCGGCGCGTTCCGCACGCGGCGCTAGCGCGTCGCCGCGGAATTGCGGCTCGCGTCGGCCACCGCGGGATCGAGAAGCGTGCGGATGGGGCCGACTTCGTTCGTGGCGCGGAAGAAGTTCTCGTGCAGCAGGCTCGACGAGAGCCCCATCGGCGCTAGGGCTTCCGCGAGCGAAGCGCGGAGGGCCGCCAGATCGCAGCCGTCGGGCACCGTGACCACGCCGATCGTGAGCGTGCGCTTCGGGTCCGTGAAGTCGTGGCGCCAGTCCTCGACGTTCACGCCGCGGTCGGCGAACACCTTGGCGATGCGGTGGATGCGGCCCGGGGAATCCGGCCCCGTGGCGGAAACCACGTAGCGCTCGCCGGCGATCGGTTTGTCGGCGCGCGAAGCGCACGGGCGGACGTCCACGCAGGGGTCTTCGCCCGGAAGCGCGGCGCGGACCGCGGCCGACAGCGCCGCTGGGTCTGCCGGACCGGCGAACTCCGCAATCGCGGAAAGCGTGAACACGCCGCCCACGACGGACTGGCGCAAATCGGTGAAATTGGCCCCTTCGGCGAAAAGCGCGCCCGTGACGTCGCGCAGGATGCCCACGCGGTCTGCAAGCGCCACCGAAACGAGAAAACTGGAATGCTCCTGTTGCATGGCGGGGCGGATGATACCATACCCGGCCCCGCAAGGCCACCGCGCCGCCGCCGCGCGGCGGTCACTTCACGAAATCGGCGGTGGCGGGGTCGGCGGCGATCTGGGAAACGAGGGACTTCAGCCCGGGCGCGGCGGCGCGGGTGCAGACGAGCGTAGCGCGGTCGGTGTGCACCACCACGAGGTCCGACGCGCCCATGACGGCGACGAGGTGGCCGCGGCCGGCGTTCACCACGACGTTGTCCGACGCCGCGAGCAGCTGCGCCGCGCCGTACACGGCGTTGCCGGAGGCGTCCGCCGGGAAATGCCCGCCCGCGTTCGTCCAGGAGCCCACGTCGTCCCACCCGAAGTCGCCGCGCGCGGCGACGAGGTTGTCCGCCTTCTCCATCACGGCGTAGTCGACGCTGATCTTTTCGAGCGCCGGATATTCGCGGCGGAGCGCGGCGGCGAGGGCGCGCGGAGAGCCGAACGCCGGGGCGATGCGCTTCATCGCGGCGAGCAGGACCGGGCGGTGCCGCGCGAGCGCTTCGCGGAAGGTCGAGACGCGCCAGACGAACATCCCGGAGTTCCACACGAAGCGTCCGCTTTTCACGTACGTCGCCGCCGTGCCGAGATTCGGCTTTTCGACGAAGCGCGCCACTTTGCGGAAGCCGGCAGGGAAGCCGCGGCCGCCCGCGGGCCCGCCGAGCTCCACGTAGCCGTAGCCGGTCGCGGGGTACGAGGGCTTTATGCCGATGAGCGCCATCACGGGACGCGCCTCCGCGGCCTGCGCGGCCGAGGCGAGCGTGCGCCGGAAGCCCGCGACGTCCGCCATCAGGTGGTCCGCGGTGAGGATCGCGACGACGGCGTTCGATCCGGCGCGGGAAGCGACCCACTCCG
>JAFUXX010000166.1 GCA_017476965.1 Kiritimatiellia bacterium
CCGAACCGTCCGCCCAGCGAAACGCGCCGCGCAGGTGCAGCGTGTCGAGCGCGTCCGCCACGCGCTGCTCGTCCCCTTCGCGAAAGGGCTCGGAAATGGCTTGCGCCCAAAGGCCCGGCTCGCGGCCGTCCGTCACCTCCACCCGGAACTGACCGGGCTTCAAATCGTTGATATTCATTCTCGATCGCCTTTCGTTTTTCGTTTTCGTGAAATCAGTCGTCGTAATCGTCCTCGTCGGCGTCCGCCGTCGCGCGCTGCGGCGGCGCGGCGTCCGAACCGGCGCGGCGCGCGGCCTTCCAGTCCTGCAGGCGCTCCAGCGCGGGGACGAGCCCGTTCACCTGCTCCTTGGCTTCCCAACCCGGTTCGCCGAGCCGCTGCGCCGCCGCGTTCAAAATCGGCAAATCCGCGAGCGCGAACACTTCGAGCGCGCCCTTGGGCGACCACGCCACGACATACGGCGCATTGCCCGCCTCCCCGAAATCGTAGCCCATCGCCACGCCTTGCGGCACCGCCGCCGAAACGCGGCGGTGCTTGGTTTCGCTTTCGAGCGCCGCGCGGTCGCGTTCGATGCGAATGCGCGTCAGGTCGTCGCGCGTGAGCCGCTTCGCCTCCTCGTAGATTCCGTACTTGGCGTGTTGGCGGACGCCGACCGCGCCCGTGCCGCCGTCCTGGTTTTTCATCATGTGCAGCACACCCGGCCGCACCGGGAGCGCCTTCCAGTCCGCCACGCCCGTATCCGCCATCCAGCGCGCCATCACCGTGGGCTCCGGATAGACGAACGTCACCGTTTTGGCCTCCTGCTCGATCGAACCGCTGTCGCGCAGGTCCGAGAGCTGCGGCGCGCGGTTCTCCTGCTCCACCGCGCGGGAGAGCTGCGAAAGGAGAAGCACAGGAGTTTCCGTCTCGTTCGCGAACGCCTTGAGCGCCTTCATCGCGCGGCTGATCGCCATGTTGTCGTTCATGTAGCGCGACTGCTCCGCCGTGCCGACGAGCTGGATGTAATCGACAGTGAGGAGGTCCAGCCCCTCCGCCGCCTTGAGCGCGCGGGCGTGGCTGGCGATCGCCTCCGCCGTCGTCTCCGTGAGAATGCGCTCGTGCCAGAGCCGCGACGCCTCCGCCGCCGCGCGCACCTTCGCTTCGTCGCTGGGCGTCATGTAGCCGGAGCGGAACTTCGCGAGCGACTCGCCGGAAAGGAGCGTCAGAGCGCGAAGCGCGAGCGCACGGGGCGTCATGTCCAGACACGCCCGCGCCACCCGCGCCCCGCGCTTCAGGTGGAAACAGCTGATCCAGTTTTCGAGCATCGTCTTTCCGAACGACGGCCGCGCCGCCACGATGTGGAGCCCCGGATACATGCCCTCGCTGATCGCATCGAGACCGCAAATCCCCCAGGAAAGCCCGTGCGAACGCGCCGGCCGCCCCGCCGCAACGTCCTCCCGCGCCTTGTGCCAGACCTGCACCTCCTCCACCCGCAAATGGTAGGGGGAAGGCTCGCGCGCCGCCGAACGGTCGCGCAAGAGCCGCGCCACCCGTTCCGACAGGCGCGCCACCGCGTCCTCCGGGCGGCACTTTCCCTCGTCGAGCTCCCGCGTCGCCTCCGTGCAAGCCGCAATCGTCTCGCTGCGGAAATGCGCCTCCGCGAGCTTGTCCACGTAGAACTCCGCGTGACTCGGCAGCACCTGGGCGTCGAGAAGCGACTCGATGAACCCCGGAGCCCAGGCGCGGCCCTCGCCTTCAAGCTGCGTCGCCAGCGCCCCGGCCTCCACCGGCCGCCCCGCCGCGAGCGCGTCGAGAATCGCCGCCGCAACGACGCGGGAACGCGTCGAAAAGAACCAGTCCGGGCGCACCCCGCGCAGCGCCAGCAGCGCCGCCGCCTTGTCGCTCAGGAGCGCACACGCCAGAGTGCAGCGCTCCACCTGCGGCAAATCGTCGTCCACCGCCGCGGGGCGCTTCTCCGCCGCCGCCCTTTTTTCCTCCGTCGCCGCCATCACCAGGACCTCCACCAACCGGGCGCAAGGGAGATCGCCCCGTCGCCCTGCATGCCGTCCGCATGGGCGAACGACGCCCTTCCGCGCCGCCGCGCCTTCGCGTAGCAGCGCTCGCAAACGGACTGCCCGCCGACGCGGATGACCTGCCGCACCGCGCGGCCGCAGCGATCGTACAAACGGCGGTACGAATCACGCATTGTCGAGCCCTCCCCAACGCTCCGCCGCCGTGGGCGGCGGCAGCGCGTCGAGCGGATCGCGGGGCGCCGCCGCGATTTTTTGCGGCGGCGTCGCCACCGGCGAAGCGTTGTCGCGAAGCCAGTTGCGCACCGCCGCGCACCAATCGCGCATCGGCGAGCGACCGACCCGCCAGCCCTTGCTGGCGTAGAAATCCACGAACCGCCCGGCGTCGAGCGCCCGGCCCAGCTCCGCCGCATACGCCGCCACCTCCG
>JAFUXX010000167.1 GCA_017476965.1 Kiritimatiellia bacterium
ACGGCGGTATGACGCGCGCGGACGCCGCCGCGACCGACGTGGCGCTCACGCACCGCCCCGCGACGAGGAGGTTCTCCGCTTCGAGCGGCAGCAGGCTGCGGTACGGAATGCCGTAGTAGTTGCCGTCCGGGATGATGTAGACCGTGTTGGCGGGGTCGTTGCCGCCGTGCAAATCGACCGGATACGAGCAGAGCGCGATCGAGTCGGCGGGAACGCGCCCTTGGAGGACGTCGTCCTTGTCCAGGACGTATTCGCCCCTGACGTGGCGCGATTCGCGGATGCCGACCGTTGCGGGGAGCGACATGAGGCGGACGTTCTCCGCGCCCGGCACGTAATCGCGCAGGAACGCGAAAATCTCGCGCACCTGCCGGCGGCCTTCCGCCTCCGCGTCGCTGAGGGAAACGGGATCGGTGGCGTCCACGCCGTTCAGACGCGAGACGTTCACGAACCATTCGTCGTCCTTCACCGAGCGGTAGATGTTGATGTGCGGGCGCGGCACGTGCCAGCGCCCTTCAGCCTTGGCCTTGGCGAGGAGCGTCTTGAAGCACAGGCCGTCGTCGGGATACTGCGCCCGCACGGCTTCGACCGCGGCCTCGGGAAGCCCGCAGATGCGGAAGAACGTGGTTGCCGGCTGCATCGCGCCGCCGCGCGCGGGGTCGCCGGAGTCGCACGGCGCGCCAGCGCGGAACGCAACGTCGCCGTCGCCGGTGGCGTCGACCGAAACTTTCGCCGAAACGCGGCGCATTCCGCCCTTGGTCATCAGGACCGCGCCTGCGACGCGCTTTCCCTCCATCACCGGCTCGACGAACGTGGCGTGGAATAGGACGGACGCCCCGGCGTCGCGGCAGATGTCGTCCAGCACGAACTGCAGCGCGTTCGGCTCGAACGGCGTCACGTGGTCGTGCCCGCCTTCGTGCCACGCGGCGAACGACGTCCCGGCCCGGATGCCCGACGGATGCAGCGCGCCGCCGATCGCGACGAGCCGCTGCACTATTTCCTCGAACAACCCGCGGACGATCTGCGTCTCGCCTTTCTTGTCGTAGCAGGTCATGAACGGCCCGACGAGACCGCGCGTGGCCATGCCGCCCAGACATCCGCCCTGTTCCGCGACGAGAACGCGGGCGCCGTGCCGCGCCGCGGCCACGGCCGCGCAGACTCCCGCGGGGCCGCCGCCGACGACAAGCACGTCGAAATCGGTTTCTTCTTTCATTTGCGATCCATCCGCCGCCGCGATTCCGGGCGCGGCTCTCCGCGCGCCGGCTCCGGCGGCCGTGTTTCATTCAAGTACCGCCAGACCCCGCACCCACATCGTGCACCTGGTGCCGAGCGGATTCGCGCCGAGGCGGATCGCCGTCGCTGAGGCGGTGTCGCAATCCGGAGGCAGCACGATCGTCCGGCGTTCCCAGTTTTCGCCCGGGGCCGCGAATTGGAGCCACGTCTCGCCGTCGGCGCTTCCGGTCAGCGACCCGCCGCGGACGATCATCAGGTTCTGGTTGCGGAAATCGTTCTCGACCTTGTCCTGCTCGGTCTTCACCTCGAACTCGATGCACTTCGCGCCAGCGATGCTACCGCCCGGCAGGTCGAGCGGCAGAACCGGGTAGAACCAGCGGCTGTCCGCGGGGTCGCTCCACGCGGCGTCGAAGCGCACTGCGCCTTCGGCTTCGTCGAACGAGACGGACCACGAGGACGCCGAATCGTTCCGAACCCAGCGCGCGGGGTCGCGCCACGCGAGTTCTTTCCTGTCGGAGCAGCTGTCGCGGAAGCGTTTCACGAAAAAGACCGGCATGCACGCGCGGCTCGTCTTGCGTCCGTCGAACACGCCGCGGACGGCGAGCGCGGCGCGGTCCGGCGAGTCCTCCCTTTCCGGCGAAAGCGTGCATTCGAAAACCGCGGGACCGGTCCCGCGCGGCCCGACCTCGAACGGGGCGTCCGGGAGCCCCGCGAGCGCGACGCCGGAAACGTCCAGAGTGCCGCGCGCGGGACTGTCGCCGAAATTCCACACTTCGACCGTCACGCGCCCCGTGTCGTTCGTGAGCTCGGCCTCCGTCTTGCGGTTGCCGAGAGCGAAATCGCGAGAATCGGCGAGCAGCCGCACGACTATCGCCGGGTTTTCGTCCGCGGCGGGTTCGCGTGGCGTCACTTTGCCGGGTTCGACGGCTGGCACCGCCGCGACAAGCCCGTGCAGCCCGGAGACGTACGAGGGATAGCGCGAAGCGACGAGGGATAGCGCGCCCGATGCGTCCGGCGCGGCTTCGCCCGCGCAGCCGAAGGCGTCAGTCGTGCGGAACGCGGCGGCGCCGTCCGCCGATGGCTCCGGGAGGCGAAGCGCGAAAACGCGGTCCGGCACGTTCGTTGCAGGCGCGAGAACGCCGCGGCGGGCTATGGTGTCGACCGGCGATTCCACCCAGTACGCGACGGTCTGCGACCCGTCGGGCTGCGCGAAAAGGAACGCGCGCAAGCCAGGCTCGGTTTCGAGCGCCCCGAGGAGCCGCGCGCCGCCGATCGCGCGGATCTGCGCCGCCATCGCGGCGACGACGGGCTTCGGGGAACCGTCGCGGCGGAGCGTCCCCCAGTCTTTGACTCCGTCCCACTGGTTGAAGGCGTTGAAGATGAAGAACCACGAGCGCGACACGCCCGCGGCCATCTGCGCGATCTGGGACTTGGGATAGAACTCCGCGACGGTCATCTCTTGTTCGGGCGTGTGCGCCATGAGCCCGGGGCGCTGGCCGGGTGTGCGGGAATACCCTTCGAGATTCGTGCCGGCTTCGGTGGTCCAGATTGCGCGGCCGGCCGCGCCGTGCCGCGCCAGCAAATCGCGGAGAGCGGCGAAAATCCCCGGATATGCGGCAGGCGGCTCGTACACGTGGTAGTTGAACGCGTCGAGGTACCATGCGGCGTCGTTGTCGAAAAGCACCTCGGCGTACGGCTCCCCCGGAGGACGGCAGAGCGCGCCGTGGAGGACGGGCTTGTCCGGCGCGGCGGACTTGAAGGCGAGGTACGCGGCCTTGAGCGCGGCCGCGTATTCCCAGACCGGTTCGGGGGCGAACCGGATGTCCTCCTCGTTCCAGAATTCCCAGTCCTCCGCGGCGTCGCCGTAAAACCGCGCCGCCGCGGAGCAGAAGTCGTAGAGCGCGCCGAGATCGCGCGGCAGCTTGCCGCCGCCGGCAACGGTCCGCCCCGTCCAATCCGGAGCGTCGTGGAACATCGCCGAATCGGAGAGCCCCCGCTCGCGCAGATGCCGCGGGAAGCGGACGAACGGGTCGAGGTTCAAAGGCGAATCGGGGCGCGGCTGCGCCCGGCGCCAGCTGATCCTGTCGCGGGAGCGGGCGAAACCGACGCGCGCGAGAACGTCGGCGAGCGTGCGCTGCAGGTCGCCGCCGTTCCACGGGCAGTCGAACGGGGCCTTGTGCCAGGCGCTCCCGGCGTCCGCCGCGAAGAAGGACTCCGGACCGCGCGCTGCTGCGTCCGGCGGGAGCGGAGCCACGACCGCAAGCGTCGTGAGCACCCGCGCCCCGGCGCCGGAGTCCGCAGCCGTCCCGCCGGCCTCCGGCTCCTCCGGCACTTCGACGAGCCTGTAGTACCCGGCGGGAAGCGGAGGGATCGCCGAAGCGCCAGCGGAATCGAAAACGCCTTCCGCTCCGGCCGGACGGCCGCGCCAGTCGACGGCCTCCCAGCGGGTTCCCGGCCGGCCGCCGCTTGCGTTGACCGCATCGCCCTCGACGGCGACGTGGCACGGTGCATCGAGCACCACGCCGCCGCACGCCGCGGACGAAACCTCCGCAAAGACCGCCAGTGGAACCAAACGCGTTTTCAACCCGAATCCCCCGTCGATGCGCCCTCCCCGCTATCTCACCACGATCGTGAACGCGGCCGGGACGTACACTTCGTAGGCGCCGATGTCGACGCCGGAACCGTAGATGCGATCGATGCCGGCCAAGTCCTTGGCGCCGGACATCCAATCTTCGTAAAGACCCTTGTTCCTGCAAACCGCGTCCTTGTCGGAGAGGCGGTAGTCGCCGTTCTCCGCGTCGACGAACGCCGGCTCGCCGATCACGTTGCCGTTCGCGGCCGTGAAGAGCGTGTCCGCGGCCGGATAGGCGCAATCGTGCGAGTACGCGGCGGCGTTGAGCATCGAATCCGTCGTGAGGGCTCCGCCGTTCAGCGAATCGGTGTTGTTCACGATGATCGTGTTCACGACGGTGCCGCCCCATTTGTGGTACATGGCGCCGCCTTTGCCCTGGTTCTCGGCCGGACTCGTCGCGGAGTTGCCGACGATGGTGCAGGAATCGATTGCCGGGTTCTGGTACGACACGAAGTAGAGCGCGCCGCCGTTGGCAACGTCGCCTTTTTCGGCGGTTCCGGCAGTCCGCTTGTCGATCACGGAATTTCCGGCGAAGAGCGTCTGGCGGATCAGGAACGGTGCGGCCGATCCGCGGTCGGCGTACGTCTCGTCGTTGGATTCGCAGAGGAAAACCGCGCCTCCGTACGTAACGGCGGAATTTCCGGTGAACTTGCAGTTCACGAGCTCGCCGACGATCGGATAGCCTCCGGTGTTGCTCAGCGCACCGCCGTAGGACTTGGCGGAGTTGGCGGTAAACACCGTGTTGGACGCCCACACGCCGCCCCAGGTTCCGTCCGCCTCGGCGAGGAAGTCGCACGCCACGGCACCGCCGCCGACTGTCTTCTTGCCGTTGTTGACAGGATCGTCGGTGTCGGTCGCGCTGTTGCCGGAGAACGTGCAGCCGTCGGTCACGAGGCGGGAAGAGCCCGTCACCACGACCGCGCCGCCGCGCACGCCCCTGTTGCCGGTGAAAGTGCAGCCTGCTGCCTTCACGACGGACCCGCCGTAGAGGCGGATGGCGCCGCCGTTCGCGGTAGCAGTGTTGTTTTCGAACGTGCAGTCTTCGAGGACGACGTCGTCGTTGGCGAACGTCGAAACCGCGGCGCCGTAACCGGCGGCGTTGCCGGTGAACGTGCAGCGCCGGATCGTCGCCGAGGCGTTGCTGGCGCGGGCGAGGAAGGCGCCGCCCGCGCTTCTGGCGTAGTTGCCCTCGAAGACGCAATCCTCGACGACGACCGACACGTCGCTCGTGCCCATGACGATCGCGCCGCCGTGGGTGTTGGTGTTGCCGTTTTCGGCGCGGTTGTTCCTGAAAACGCATCCGCGGATCTCGGCGCCGCTTTCGGCGACGTTCACGCCGGCGCAGGCGTATTTGGCGGTGTTGTCCTCGATCGTGCAGTCGAGAAGCCTCGAATTGTGGTACATCACGACGGCTCCGAGCGTGAACTTGGAAGAAGAATCGGGATTGTTGTTGCCTCGGATCACGCAGTTGGAGACGACCGAGCTGCCGTCCCACGAATCGGCGCCCAGGCGGACGGCCGATGCGAGAACGCCGTTGTTGCCGGACGTGGCGGGATTGGTGACGCCGCCCTGGATCGTGAGCGAGTGGACGAGTATGTCGTGCGCGAGACGCATCACCGGGAATTTGCCGCCGGCGTCGATCGTCACGTCCTCGGGCTTGCCGGTCGAGCCGCGCACCACGGAGCCGCCGCCGCGCGCGGCGAGCGTCGCAGTGAGGTTGTAAGTGCCGGGCATGATCACGATTTCGTGCTTGGAGCCGCCGCTGGCTTTGCCGAAGCCGGTGGCGATGTCGTACGGATCGGCCTCCGTTCCCTTGGCGTCGGCCGAGCCGGTCGTGGAAACGTAGTACGTCGCTCCGCTGGCGGAGAAAATCGCGGCGAACGCGAGGAACGCGGCGGCGCAAATGCGGGTTTTGGGTTTCATGGCATGACTTGCGGTTTTCTGTTCGAAACCAAGGCACAAAGCCTCGGCACGCAGAAACCATACCACGCCCGAAAAAACGAAAGCGACGGTTTTTGTGAAAATTTTTGAACCCGCCGGGAATTCCGTCCTCGACGCCCCGGAACCGCCTTCCGATCTCCGCCCGACGCGCTTCATGCCTTGGTGTGCTGGTCGCGCCAGGCCCGCATGGAAAGTCCCGTCCTCGCCCGGAAAGTTTCGCGCAGCTGCGATTCGGAGCCGAAACCGGCGAGCCCGGCCACCGCCCCGAGCGCCACGTCGCGGCGCATCAGAAGGGCGAAAACGTTCTGCATCCGCACGCGGACTATCTCTTCGAGCGGCGAGCAGCCCATCGCCTCCCGGAAGCGGCGCTCGAAGAGGTTGCGGCTGCACGGGAAACGCGCGGCGAGCGCGGCGGCTGAAAAGTCCGGATTCCCCGCCTCGCGCCGGATGGTCTCAACCGCGGCGAGGACGAACGGCTCGCGCCGGCCGCTGCCGCGCGTCGACTGGCGGCGCTCGACGAACATGGGCCCGAACACGACCTCTCCCGTGCCGGCGCC
>JAFUXX010000018.1 GCA_017476965.1 Kiritimatiellia bacterium
CCGCCGCCGTCGCCGCCGCGCTCTTCCTTTCGCTCGGGCCGGAGAAGGCGCGCTCCGGCGCCGCGGATTCCTCGCTTTCAGCGCTTTGGGCGCTCGGCATGGCGACCGGCCTCGCGTTCCTCGCCGCGACGCCCGGTTACCGCGGCGACCTTTCGGCATACCTGTTCGGGTCGCTGCTTTTCGTTTCGCCCGCCGACGTGGCGCAGATGGCGGCGCTCGACGCCGCGCTCCTCGTCGTGGTGCCGCTTTTCTGGCGCGGGCTGCTGTCCGTGTCGTTCGAGCCGCGCCTGTCCGCGCTCCGCGGGGCGCGCGCGCGGCTCCACGAAACCGTGCTCTCGCTTTGCGTCGCGCTCGCGGTTGCGATGCTCGCGCGCGCCGTGGGCGTGGTGCTCGTAGTGGCGCTGCTTGCGCTCCCGGCCCTCGCGGCGCGTTCCTTCGCGCGGTTCCTGCCGGGGCGCATGGTCGCGGCGGGGGGCGTCGCCTTCGCGTCGTGCGCGGCGGGGTTGTGGGCCAGCTGGCGGCTCGACTGCCCGCCGTCCGCGCCTATCGTTTTCGCCGCCGCCGCGTTCGCCGCCCCGTCCCTTTTCAGGATCGGCCGACGGGCTTGAAGCGGACGCGGACGGGCTTGTCCGCCGCTTCGCCGAAGCGCTTGCGGCGGTCCTCGTGGTACTCGCTGTAGGAGCCTTCGAACCACGAGACCCTTGAATCGCCTTCGAAAGCGAGGATGTGCGTGGCGATGCGGTCGAGGAAGTAGCGGTCGTGGGAGACGACCATCACGCAGCCGCCGAAGTCCTGCAAGCCCTCTTCGAGCGAGCGCAGCGTCGCGACGTCGAGGTCGTTCGTCGGTTCGTCGAGCAGCAGCAGGTTGCCGCCTGAGCGCAGCAGCTTGGCGAGGTGGACGCGGTTGCGTTCGCCGCCGGAGAGCGTGCCGACCTTTTTCTGCTGGTCCGTGCCCTTGAAGTTGAAGCGCGAGCAGTACGCGCGGCCGTTCATGAGCGACTTGGCGAGCGCGACGTACTCGTTGCCGCCGGTGATTTCCTCGTAGACGGTCTTTTCCGGATCGAGCGCGTCGCGGAGCTGGTCGACGTAGGATATTTCCACCGTCGGACCGATTTCCAGCGTTCCGGAGAGCGGCTTCTCCTTGCCCGTCATGAGCTTGAAGAGCGTGGTCTTGCCCGCGCCGTTGCCGCCGATCACGCCGACGATGCCGCCGCGGGGCAGGTCGAACGACAGGTTTTCGAAGAGGAGCTTGTCTCCGAAGCCCATCGTGAGGTCGCGGGCGCGCACGACCAGGTCTCCGAGCCGCGGCCCCGGCGGGATGCGGATGCGCAGCTCCTCCTCGCGCACGTCGGTCTGCTGCGCGGCCAGTTCCTCGTAGCGCTTGAGGCGCGCCTGGCTCTTGGCGTGGCGGCCGGAGGGGTTGGTGCGCACCCACTGCAATTCGCCTTCGAGCAGCTTGCGGCGCGAATCGTTTTCCTTCTTGAGCCTGGCCATCATGGCCTGCTTCTGCTCCAGCCACGCCTCGTAGTTGCCCTTCCACGGGTAGGTGCGGCCGCCGTCGAGCTCGAGAATCCACTCGGTGACGTTGGAGAGGAAGTAGCGGTCGTGCGTGACCACGATCAGCGTGCCCTTGAAACCCTTGAGGTACGCTTCGAGCCAGGCCACGCACTCGGCGTCGAGATGGTTGGTGGGTTCGTCGAGCAGCAGGATGTCGGGGGCGGAGAGCAGCAGCCGGGCGAGCGCGACGCGGCGGCGCTCGCCGCCGGAGAGCGGCGCGACGTTCGCGTCGGCGGGCGGGAGCCGGAGCGACTCCATCGCGAGCTCCACGTGGTGGTCGAGTTCCCACAGGTCGCGTTCGTCGATTTCGTCCTGCAGGCGCCCCATTTCGGCGTTGAGCTTGTCGAGCTCCGCGTCGTCGGTCACCTCGCCGAGAAGGCCGCAGATTTCGTCGTAGCGGTCGAGCTTGGCCTGGGCCTCGGCAACGCCCTCGCGGACGCACTCCTCCACGGTCTTGGACGGATCGAGCGCGGGCTCCTGCGGCAGGTACCCGACCTTTGTCGAAGCGGGGATGATGCACTGCCCCATGAACTCCTTGTCCTCGCCCGCGAGGATCTTCAGCAGCGAGGACTTGCCGGAGCCGTTCACGCCTATCACGCCGATGTGCGCACCGTGGAAAAACGACAGGTTCACGTCCTCCAGCACGGTCTTCGCGCCGTGCTGTTTCGTGACGTTCACGAGAGAGATGGCGTATTCGCCTGCCATTTTGCCTTTCCTTTCCTTGCTTCCGCCGTTCTTGCGGCGTCGCGAAGGGTACCATGCCCCGCCTTCCGGCGCAAGGGCCGTCGCGGTTTGTCATACTTAAGGACACCGAACGGCGAAACCGAAGAACCGCATTTGTCAAATGCGAGGACACCGTAGAATCGGAGGCGATGAAAACCATGGCAGACATCACGTTCCGCGAAAGGTTGCCGGATTACCGCAAC
>JAFUXX010000168.1 GCA_017476965.1 Kiritimatiellia bacterium
GGATACGCTTCCGCGAGCGCCACGTCGTGTACGTCGCGCCGGGTCTCGCGATCGCGGCGGCGCTCGTGTGCAAAGGCCTGGTCAGCGGCGGCGCGGCGACCGCCCGCACGCGCGCGCTCGTCGCGTTCTCCGTGGCGCTGTGCGTGTTTTCGGGGTTCCGCACCGCGCGGTCGGACTTCTACGGCAAGGAGGACTACCGAGGCGCGATCCGCGCGGCGATGGCGATGGGAGCGGACCGCGTTTTCGTCGAAGGCTATCCCGTCGCGTACGAGTATTACGGGCTGAAACCGGCGGACCCGGACGACGAAGAAACTTGGGCCGGCGCGACGCCGGGAGTCGTCGACGTGTCGCTGCTTCCGCGCCGGCGGTTCGAAGAAGAGCTCGCGCGCACGCAAGGGCGCGTCGCGCTCGTCGCGATGCGCAGGCGGGAATGGGACGGACCGCGCCTCTACGCGATGGCGAAAGACCGCGGAACGAGGTTCAACTCGTTCGCGGTCGTCTGCATGGAAGCCGCCGAAATGATGCAAGCGCTGCGCGGCGGCGGCTGAGCGCGCACGGGCGGGCGGGGCGCGCGCGAAGCCGGGTTTTACGGTTCCGCGGCGAAAGCGTCGTACATCGCGACGATGTCGCGGATGCCGAGCGCGCACGCGGCGGAATCCTCCGCGTGGGCGGAAGCGTTGAGCGCCGCCGCCGCGGAGGAAAGGGCGTCCACCCCGACGTTCGCGGCGAAACCCTTGATCGCGTGCGTCACGCGGCGGATGCCGCCGAAATCGGACGGCGGCATGGCGCGCAGTTCGTCCGCCGCGGAGCGGAACGAAACGCCGAACGCGTCGACGATTTCGGCCAGTTCCGCGTCTTCGAGCGGGACTGGGAACGAAGCGCGGAGGTAGTTGCGGATTTCTTCCTTCATCTTCGAAACGGTTCCGGGACGGGGAACGCGGCGGCGGCTACTCGCCGTCGCCTCCGAAAACGATGTCGAGCGCGTCGGCGAGCATCTCGACGCCCTCCTGCAGGTCGTCGTCCGTCACGTTGAGGGGCGGCAGGAAGCGCACGACGTCCGGACCGGCCTTGCACGCGAGCAGGCCGCAGTTGCGCAGCTCGTCGAGCAGTTCGCCGGCGCGCGGTTCCTTGAGCGCGAGGCCGAGCAGGAGGCCGGAGCCGCGCAGCTCGAGCACGCCGTCGTACTTCTCGACGAGCGGCTGTACGCCGCGGCGGAAGAACTCCGCCTTCGCGGCTACGCCCTCCACGACCTTTTCCGTTTCGAACGTCTTGAAAACCGCGAGCGACGCGGCGCAGGCCACGGGGTTGCCGCCGAACGTCGAGCCGTGGGAGCCGGGGCCGAACACGTCGGAGAGCGCGGGCGAAGCGACGAGCGCGCCGAGCGGGAGCCCGCCGCCGAGGGCCTTGGCCGCGGTGAAGGCGTCGGGGCGCACGCCGTAGTTCTCGAACGCCCAGAGCTTGCCGGTGCGGCCCATGCCGCACTGGATTTCGTCGCAGAGCATGAGGATGCCCTTTTCGTCGCACAGCGCGCGGACGCCGGAGACGAACTCCTGCGAAGCCGGCACCACGCCGCCTTCGCCCTGGACGCATTCGATCAGGACGGCGGCCGTCTTGTCCGTGACCGCGGCGCGGACGGACTCCAGGTCGTTGAACCGGGCGAACGCGAAACCGGGCGCGAGCGGCTCGAAGCCCTCCTGCACCTTCGTCTGGCCCGTCGCCGAAAGCGTGGCGATCGTGCGGCCGTGGAAGGAGTTGCGCATGCAGACGATCTCGTACCGCCCGCCGTTGCGCGCGCCCCAGAGACGGGCGAGCTTGATCATCGCCTCGTTGGCCTCCGCGCCGGAATTGGCCAGGAAGCACTTGCCGCCGAGACCGACGTCGCGGAGCTTCTTGGAGAGGCGCGCGACCGGCTCGTTGTAGAACAGGTTGGAGGAGTGCACGAGCTGCTCCGCCTGCGACTTGATCGCCTCCACGACGGCGGGGTGGGCGTGGCCGAGCGCCACGACGGAGATGCCGGACGTGAAATCGAGGTACTGGTTGCCCTTGGGGTTGAAAACGCGGCTGCCGCGGCCGCGCACTATCGTCGCGGTCCTCGCGTAGGTGGGCATCTGGCAGTCGGCGCAGAGCGCCGCTATTTCGTCCGTCTTGTCGTTGCTCATTTTTGGTCGTATCCGTTGGCGGCGGGCGCGGTCGCGTCCTCCACGATTTCCGTGCCCACGCCTTTGTTCGTGAAAATTTCGAGAAGCAGCGAATGCCGCAGCCTGCCGTCCACGAAGTGGACCTTGCGCACCCCGGCGCGCAGCGCGGCGACGCTGCTCTCCACCTTCGGGATCATGCCGCCGGAGATCACCCCGGCCTTTTCGAGCGCCGGCGCGTCGCCCGCGCGCAGCGTTTCGATGATCGACGCGGGGTCCGACGGGTCGCGCAGGAGGCCCGGCACGTCCGAAACGTACACGAGCTTGCGGGCCGGAAGGGCGCGCGCGATGGCCGCGGCCGCGTCGTCGGCGTTGATGTTGAGGAGGTTGCTGCCGGCGTCGCGGCCGAGGGGGCATATCACCGGAATCTTGCCGGCTTCGAGCAGCGCGCGCACCGGACCCGTGTCGCAGTGCACGGCTTCGCCCACGTAGCCCCAGTCGCACGGCTCGCCGGTCGCGGGGTCGACCCCGGTCTTGCGCACGGCGTATATCACGCGGTCGCCGGGGAGGCGCTCGGCGTCCACCCCCCGCTCGCGCAGGAGCGATTCGATCTGCGAGCCGACGCGGTTCTTGAGGACGCTCTCCACCACGTTTATCGCCCTGATGTCCGTGACCCGGAGCCCGGCGACGAAACGCGTATCCACGCCGGCCTCGGCCAGCGCGCGCGAAATCGCCTTGCCGCCGCCGTGCACCACGACCGGGAGCATCCCGACCGTGCGCAGGAACGCGACGTCGCCCAGGATCGAGCGCAGCGCGGCCTCGTCCTCCTGCACGCTGCCCCCGAGTTTCACGAGGACGATTCCCCCGCGGAAACGCGAGATGTACGGCAGGGCCTCGACGAGAACCTCGGCCTTGGCTATGTAATCGGAGAGTTGCATGGGGGCTTGATTCTATCCCCAACCCCCTTCCAAAGCAAGGCATTTCGCGCCCCCGCGGTTTGTCATACTTAAGGACACCGAACGGCGAAACCGAAGAACCGCATTTGTCAAATGCGAGGACACCGTAGAATCGGAGGCGATGAAAACCATGGCAGACATCACGTTCCGCGAAAGGTTGCCGGATTACCGCA
>JAFUXX010000169.1 GCA_017476965.1 Kiritimatiellia bacterium
GGCCGCGCCCGGGCCCGCCGTCGCCGGCGCGGCGCTCGGGCTCGTGGAAAACGCCGACGAGGGAATCCACGTCCTCGTCCCCGACGAGCCACACGGACCCGCCGCGGCCGCCGTCCCCGCCGTCCGGCCCGCCCTTGGGCACGAACTTTTCGTGGCGGAAAGATTTGGACCCGTCGCCCCCCTTGCCGGCGACGGCGTGCAGAAGCGTCGAATCGACGAACGACCTGGCTTTCATTTTGTCAAGAAAAAAGGGCCCTCGCGCTGCCTGTGCGCGGGGGCGCCCGGAAATGGAGGCGTGAAGCGGAGTCGAACCGCTCTACGGGGATTTGCAGTCCCTTGCCTAGCCGCTTGGCTATCACGCCGCTGGATGCGTCGAACGCGGCGGAGGATACCGCAAACGCCGTTCTCCGTCAACCGGTTTTTCGCGGCCGGTCTTGCCGCGGCCGGTTCTTTGCGATAGGATTCCCGGCGTGACGCCCGGATGCGGGCGCGCGGAGACCGAAACGAAATGCAATCCACCGAAAAGCGCCCGCGCCAGGCGGGTTTTTCCCTCACGGAGCTCATGTTCACGATCGGCGCGATCCTCGTGCTCGCGGGCATGGTGTTTCCGGCCACGGGGTACGTGCAGAACCGCGCGCGGCGCAACGTGTGCCTGAACAACCTGCGGCAGTGGGGCATGGCGCTCGGCTCGTATCTCGACGACCACGGCGGCGTGTTCCCGTCGTGGGACGACGGCGGCACGTGCTGGTACAACGTCCTGCCGCCCTACGTCGGAGTGCCGCGGATGTCCGAGATGCAGAAGGACCAGACCGTCCCGACGCCCGGCGGCGGCACGCGCACGCCGTTCCTCTGCCCGGCGGACCGCGGCAGCGCGCTCGACGACGAGCTCTCCGAGTCGGACCGCTCCCGCCCGTATTCGAGTTACGCGGCCAACATCTGGCTCGACAACCCCGGCAACACTTCCCCGTACACCAAGCGCCTCCGGATGCAGCAGCTGCGCCATCCGTCGACCTTCGTCGTGCTGGCCGAGACGGGCCACGGCTCCAAGCCCGGCGTTTCGCTCGCCGACGTCTGCGCCGAAGGCGGGCGCGACTCCGGCTTCCGCCACCACCGCGCGATCAACATGTGCTTCGCCGACGGCAGCGCCGGCAGCTTCCCGCAGGAGCGCATCTGGCGCGAAGGCCTGGCGGAGTCGGACAACTACGGCGGCCTCGTCTGGAACCCCAACGCCGACAAGAACTAGCGCGCGCCATGCCGGCATTCAACCGCTCCTCCGCGCCGGACCCCGACGGCGTGCTTCTCGTGGACAAGCCGGCGGGGATGACGTCCAGCGACGTCGTCTGCGCCGTGCGCGCCATGTTCCGCCTCAAGAAAGTCGGCCACGGCGGCACGCTCGACCCCGACGCGACCGGCCTGCTGGCGCTCCTCGTCGGCCGCGGCACGCGCCTGAGCCAGGCGGTGATGGGCGGCGACAAGGTCTACGAGGGGACGCTGCGCCTCGGCGCCGCCACAAACACCCAGGACGCCGCCGGCGAGGTGGTCTCGCGCGGCGACCCGTCGGGCGTGAGCGAAGCCGCGCTGCGCGAAGTTTTCGACCGCGAATTCACCGGCGACGTGTTCCAGACCCCGCCGATGGTTTCCGCGATCAAGAAGGACGGAGTCCCGCTCTACAAGATGGCGCGCAAGGGCGAAGAGGTGGAGCGCGAGCCGCGCCTCGTGCACGTCTGGTGGATACGCATCGACGAATTCGGCCTGCCGGACACGCGCTTCACCGTGAAGTGCTCCAAGGGCTTCTACGTGCGCACGCTGTGCCACGACGTCGGCGCGCGGCTCGGCTGCGGCGGCCACCTCGCCGCGTTGCGGCGCATCCACACCGGCGCGTTCGACGTGGCGGATGCCATCCCGTTCGCGGATCTGAAAACGCTGCCGCGCTCCGAGTTCGCCTCGAAGCTTATCCCGCTCTCGCGGATATAGCGAAGCAAGCGGCCGCCGCGCCGGCATCCGGCACCGGCCCGTGGGCCTCAGGCCCCGGCCGGCGCGGATTCGAACGCCACGGTCTGCCCGGATTCGGCGGAGCGGCGCACCGCCTCCATGAGGCGCATCACGCGGGCGACTTCGGGGATCTTGACGATCGCCTTCTCGCGGCCGTCGATGGCGTCCATGACGTTGCGGTAGAAGTCGCGGATGTCGGAATGCACCTCGGGGAGCGGAAACTCCTTGATCGTGTCGTCCGAGCGCGGGGCCATCGTCTTGGTGAGGCCCGCGGCGGTGACGATCGGGACGGCGTCGTTTTTGGAGCGGTCCGTCACGCAGACGATGCGACCCTTGCAGCCCCAGTCGACTTGGGCCGAGCCGTCGCGCCCGAAGACCATCCAGCGCGGCTTGGAGATGAAGTGGCTGGTGCCCACTTCGACGTGGGCGCGGAGGCCGGAGGCGAAGCCCAGCTCCGCGTAGAAGCCGTCGTCCACGAGCTCGTTCGTCACGTGGTCGACGCTCGCGCGGACCGACACGAGCGGATCGCCGGGGAAGAGCTGGAGCATCTGGTCGAAGAGGTGGACGCCCCAGTCGAGGATCATGCCGCCGCCGCGCTCGGGCAGCTGGCGCCAGTCGCCGGGGATGCCGCGGCAGCCGAGCACGCACGACTCGACGCGGAACACGGGGCCGAGGGTGCCGTCCGCGACGATCTTCTTGACGGTGAGGAAGTCCTCGTCCCAGCGGCGGTTCTGGTGGACCGTGAAAAGCATGCCCATGGCATCCGCCACCGAAGCCATCTGCGCGAGCTCCGCGGAAGAGAGCGCGACGGGCTTCTCGCACACCACGTTCTTGCCGGCGCGCATCGCGTCGATCGCGAGCGGGCGGTGCAGCTCGTTCGGCACCGCGAGGGTGACGATGTCCACCTCGGGATCGGCGAGCAGCTCCTTCCAGGAGCCGTACGCGCGGACCCCGTGGTCCCTGGCGAACTGCTGCCGCTTCGGATCCACGTCGAACGAACCGGCGAGACGGAGGTTTTCGACCCTGCCGATGGTCTCGCGGTGCCAGTTGCCCATGCCACCCAGTCCGCAAATCGCTATGCCGAACTGGCGTTTGTCTGAGTTCATGCAGTGTGCCCGGAAGGGCCGTTCGCTTTCGTTTCGGTTTCCGCGTGCGTCCTGCACGCGGAAAAAAAACTGGCGGAGAGGGGGGGATTCGAACCCCCGGTACCAGTAATCCCGGTACGACGGTTTAGCAAACCGCTGCCTTCGGCCACTCAGCCACCTCTCCGCATCGGACGCGCTCCGGGCCGGGGCCCGGCGTCGCGCGCGCCGGAAAGGATACCACCCCCCGCGTGCAATCGCAAGCAAATTCCGCGCCGCGGCACGAAACTCGAAACAAGAGACGCGAGGCGGGCTCCCCCGTCTCGCGTCTCGTGTCTCATGCCCTCCCACGGGAAGGGGAGCGGGGCGGGGTCGGAGCCCTCTCCCCGTATCCTGAGGCAGCACAAAGTGCTACCTCAGGATTATGAACGTGCCCTTGAGTTGGCCCCAGCACAGGACGTTGTCTCCGCTTTTGTCGGCGCGCACGATCCACGTGTTGCCGTCCTCGTCGCGGGGAAGCGTCGCGGGAAGGGAGATGTCGCCGCTGCAACGCGCCACCCGCACGTACGAGCGGGATTCGCCGACTGAGATGGCGGAAGCGGCTATCGTGCCGGCGGAGGCGTCGAGGTCGCCGTCGATCGCGATTTCCTCTTCGGCTCCGAACGACAGGGTGGCGCCGGCTTCCACGGCGACGGACCCACCCATGTCGCCGTTGACCACCAAGGTTCCGGCCGCGACCGTCGTGGTGCCCGCGTAGAGCTGCTTCGTTGCAAGCGTGAGCGTGCCGTTTCCGGTTTTGGTCATGCCTCCGGTGCCGTCCATCACGGCGGAGAGAGTGACCGCGTGGCGCGCTTCGAGAGTCACGCCGCCGGCGCCGACGTGGAAACAGGCCGTGTCGGAGTTGGCGTTGGCCCTGATCCAGTTTGCGTTGTTTTCTTTCGAGACGAACCGGGCTCCGTCGAGCGAGATGGAGTATTTGTCCGGATCGGCGCCGAGGCCGTTGCCCACGGAGAACTGGTTGTTGGTCACGACGGAGTTCCTGATGGTCATGGCCAGCGAATCCGTGCGGACGGCGGCGTTCAACGTCGCGAATTCCGCTCCGGAGTTTTCCATTTCGAACACGTTCGAACCGCCGTTTCCGTCGTAATCGCCGAGGCGCAGTTCGGCCTGGGCGAAGAGGTATCCGCCGTCGGACAGGTAGACTTCGGTGCGGCGGCGGCCGCCTTGGCGGCTGCCGAAGTAGATGTAGCCCCAGCCCTGGAACAGGGCCTTGCCGCCGGCGACTTCGAGAACGAACGCCGTGTCGGCCGAATTTCCGCTCGCGAGGTGGCGTTCGGAGCTCGTGGAATTGATGAAAACGCCTCCGTTTCCGACGCGCAGGGTGCGCTTTCCGGCCACGGCGGGGCTGTCGAAAAGCTGGCAGGACGTGCTGAGCGTCGCGCCTTCTCCGACCGTGATCGTGCCCGGCAGCCAGCTTGTGAGATACCCGGACGGTCCGGCGAGCGTGTAAGTGCCGTTTTCAAGGACCGCGCCGTCCTGGAGCACCGGTTCGGCGCCCGAGTTCGTGTCTTGCCGCAACGTCAGCGCGGTTCCGCCGGCGTCGAGGGTTCCGCCGCGGATCACGACGTCGTTGGCCTCGGACGAAAGCGGGGATTCTTCGAAACCGGAAAACGCCACGGTTCCCTCTTCGAGCGTCAATTTGCCTCCCCACGAGGAGCCGGCAACCGTCATCGTGCCGGGGCCGTCCTTGACGACCTTGTACGCGGAAGAACCGTCGAACCCGCCCTCGAACGCGATGTCGCCCACGGCATGGACCGTGGTTTCGGCCGAGGACGCCGTGGCGCCGATGCGGAGCGTCTGCGCGTTTTCGGACAGGTTCGTCCAAGCCGGCGCGGAAAGGGTTCCGGAACCGGAAACGGAGAACGGTCCGCTCCCCGCGTCGAACGTCACGCTCTGGACGACAATCCCGGGCAGGTCGTCGACGTTCGCGGCATTGGAAGCGCCCGTGAACCGGAGCCAGTCTCCGGTGTTCGGAACGCCGGCGGCGTCCCAGTTCCCGGCGGTCGACCAGTTGGCGTCGCTCCCGAGACCCGTCCAGACCGCTTCCTTGATTGCGTTTTCGGACCGGACGTAGATCGAACCGCCGTCGATTTCGGCGACCAGACCGGATGAAATCTGCGGCGCGACGGCGGCGAGCATCGCCGAGAGGAAGTCAGCGTCGTCCGACGTGAAAAGCGCCGTGTCCAGCGGCCATCCCGACGCATCGAACGAGATCGTCGCGTTTTCGTAGCCCGAAACCGCCGCGATGACGTTTCCGAACGTCCCGATGTTGAGCCTCGCCCCGGTGCCGAGCACGAGCGAAGAGGTCTTGACCGGGACGGAGGCGAACGTCGCCGTGCCGCCGATTTCGACGGAGGGCACCTCGCCCTGCGTGGAGGAGGTCACGTTCAGCGTGGCGCCGGAAGCGACCGCAATCGGGCCGGCGACGGAACCGGTCAGGTCTACGGTGCCTTCGGAGACTGTCGTCGTGCCGGTGTAGGCATAGGCGGCCGGAAGCGTGAGTTTCTTGGCGCCGGTCTTGGTCAGGCCGCCGTCGCCGTCGATGATCGCTTCGGTGCTCAGCGTGATGTCATGGCGCGCGTCGAGCGTCAGGCCGTCGCCCGTCGTGTGGTAGAGCACGGTGCCGGCGCGCTCCGAGGCGTCGAAGAACGAGGCGTTGGCCTGGAGCGTGTGGACCCTCGCGCCGTCAAAGGTGACGGAGTTGCGCGAGGACGGCCCCTTCATCTGTATCTTGTTGAAGTAGACGTCGGAGTTGACGAACTCGAGTATTTTCGTCGCGTTGGAGTTGCGATTGTTGCCGTTGAGCGTCGAATTGATTTCGACCGTCGAGTCTTCGGCCCGCATCTTGAAGTAGGTGTTGACGGCGCCGCCCTGTTCCGAGGAGATGCGGAATTCGTCCGACTTCGTCTTGAACGAGGAGCCGCCCGTCACGAGCAATTCGAAGTGGCCATTCTTGTTGCGCGGACCAAAGCAGGTCCACGGAGCGCTCTTGCCCCTGGAATACATGAGCGTGGAGCCGTCCTTGACCGTGATGTAGGCGCCCTTTGTCGGGTCGTTGTAGCTGCCGTTGTCGCCCTGGAAGTAGTACCAGCCGGATTCTCCCTCGGTGGAGGACGGGGTTTGGACGTGGACGGTCGAGCCGCCGGAAACGATCCATGAACCCGAGCCGATTTCGAAAACGACAGGATCGACGTTGTTGGCGCTGAGAGTCAGCGTCTTGTAGTTGTCCGCCGTCGTTTCGAGCGAACCGTAGCCGGTTTTGCGGACCTTGCCGTCGATTGGCGCCGAGATTTTCGCCGCGACGCCGGAATAGACCTCGATGGTCTTCGCGGCGGACGCCGAGTCGAAAACCAGATTTCCCGGCCCGTCGATCGTGGCGTCGGCGCCAAGATACAGACCCGCCACGGCGGAGGTGTCGGCGTCGATCGTGATCGTGCAGGCGTCGCTCACGACTGCGCGGTTGCCGGCCGTGAAAAGGCCGACGGCGCCGGTGTCGGAATCCGCCCAGTTGGCGTCCGACCACTTGCCGTCGCCTCCGTTCCAGATCGAGTCTCCGGCCGGGGCGGAGACCGCCACGGCGAGGAGCGCCGCCGCGCAGAGGGTGCGTTTGTGCATTTTCATGTGGTTTTTGTTGGTGATTGTTCGTGAAACCGCCGCGCCGCCGCGGGAGGCGGCGCGAATGCCGGGCCGGAGCCGACTCCTGCCGCGGACCGGCCGGAAAAACCCGGCCCGCAGGAGGAGAATAGCCGATTGCCCGCAATAATAACTTCCGTAAATTGCACAAAAACATTTTTTTTTTAGCAAAAACGAAAGGACTTGCACCCCCGCTTCCGGTATGATTGTCCGTGCGAAAAGTTTTTCCGGAAGTCGCTTTCGAAGACGTTCCAAAGACAGGTGACAAAATGACTGCAAAAAGGTTTCTCGCCGCGACGTTCGCGGCAACGTCCGCGCTGGCGGCGCTTTGCGTGCACGCTGCCGATTTCTACTGGGTTCCGACGGATTCGGACTGGCATTCGTGGTCGGACGCCTCCAACTGGTCCGACACCGCCGGCGAGACCGTCGCCGCCGCCCCCGGCGCGGGCGACACGGTCGTTTTCCAGAGCCGCGTCGAAAACTTCTTTGTCGATCTGGACGGTGCCGATGTCGAGGTGGCTACGCTCAAATTCGGCAACGGCAAAGCCGACAAAATCGGAATCCGCAACGGCGGCTTGACCGCGACTTCCGGGACGAGCCAGTTCCCGAAGGAATGCTCGATCGACATCCACGAAGGCGGCACGTTGCGTTTCGGATCGTCTGCCGTAGCCGAATTCGGCAACAACTGGGCGAGCAACAACAACAATCCAAAGATGGTGCTGGTCGTCCACGACGGCGGTTTGTTCGACATCGAGGGCCGGATCAACCCTCGTCACTTGTCACTTACGGTCGAAGAGGGAGGCCGTTTTCTCTACGGTTCCACCGCCAAGGCCGACAATGCCAACGCCAACGTCGATTTCCTGCTCTACAATCACGGAACGTTCGACTGGCCCAACGGGTTCCGAAACTACAACGGTGCATGGAGTTTCCGCCCGATCATCCGCCAGCTCGCCGGCGAATGGATTCTCGGCAACCAAATCAAATACAACGAAAACATCTTTTTCCGGATCGAACTGACCGGCGGCAAGATTTCCGCGACCGGAGACGTCTCGTTCCTCTTGGAGAGCGGCAGCCGCGGCGCGTACATGAAGTTCGTGGACGGCGCGGACATGGAACTTTCCGTCGCTTCCGGCAAGACGCTCGACATGAGCAACGCTACATACGACGGCTCCGTGGCGGTCAAGAAGACCGGTGCGGGCAAGTTGAAGCTCGCGGAGCTTCCGACGTCGCTTGACTGGCAGGAGGGAGCGATCGAGTTCACGGCGTTCTCCCGCTCCTCTCTCGATTCGCTTGCGACCGGCTCGGGCGTGACGTTCCCGGTGTCGATTTCCGGCTTCCAGGTCGGCGAACTTGCCGGAAACGAAGGCACGCTCGCGATCACGGCGCCCGGGTTGACCGTTTCTTCCGTGGCCGAGGGCGCCCCGCTCACCGGTTCGGTCACCGTTGATCTGGCGAATTTCTCCGCCGGCAGCGTGATCGTGGACACTCCCGACGCCACGCTCCGCGCGCAGGTCAAGGCCGCCGCCGAGGCCGCCGCCGCCGGGACCGACATGAACATCGTCGAGGACGGCACCTTGGTCAAGGTCGGCGTGGCCTCCAACGCCTGGCTCTTCGACGGCTCCAACGGAGTCACAGACATGGCCGATGCCGATGGCTGGAGCACGGGCGTCCGCCCCGGCGCGGGCGAGGATGTCTTGGTCGCCGGCGCGGGCGTGAGCGCCGTGCTCACTGCGGCGACTCCGGCTTACGCTTCCATCGCCGTGACGGGCGGCGCGACGCTGCGCCTCGCCGCCGCTCCGGCGGAAGGCACCGATCTCTCGGTCGCAAACGATTCGCATCTCGTCGTCGGGACCGGCGTTTCGGTCCCCTCTTTGTACGGCGCCGTCAATGCCACGTTCGAGGCCGGTTCCGCGCTCGCGGTTCCCGCCGGCGAAACGTTTGCGCTTCCGGCCGGCGTCGCATTCGAAGCCGATTCCGCGGAAAGTCTCGTCGCCGTCACGGTGCCGGCCGGTGCCACTCTCCAGGTGCCCGGCGGCTACGGCTTCAGGAACGTGGCGCTCCTGCTCGACGGCACGGCCGGAAGCCCCGCCGCGCTCGCCGCGACGGGCGACGGCCCGATAACCTTCGGCACGGCCGCCGCAGGCGAAACCGCCTACTTCGCCATGGCCGCGACTAACGCCGCGATTTCGGCGACGAACGAAGCGCAGGCCGAAAACGGCTCTCCCCTGGTCTTCGCTTCGCCCGCCTCGGGCGGAACTGTCGTCGTGGTCGGGGATGTAGTCCTCAAAGACTGCACGATTGCATACACCGGCCGCGACGGTTTTTCGATCGGCGTGAACAACCCCGAGGAACAGGCCTTCACCGTGGTCGTGGACAATACCGAACTCGATTTCGCGAACGAGTCCTACGTTTCGGGCGGAGCCACGCTCTCGCTCGAAAACGGTTCGTTGCTGTTCCGCCGGCGCCGCACCGTGAACCAGCACAACAGCGACGTTGAAAACGAGTACAACCTGCGCGTGCAGGGTCTCGGCCGGATCGTCGCGACCGGAGGGAGCGAGGTGCGCGCCAGCATCACAAGGGTCAACGGCAACACCGCCGACGGGGCGATCTGGCTCACGCCCTCCGTTGCGGGCCATGTCGGTCTCGAAATCGGCGAAGGCGGGATCGGCTGCTGGCACAAGGCCAACGCATCCGGAGGCGGCACAGCCACGTTCGCCGACGGCGTGATGCAGGTGTTCAACGCTTACTGGTGGGGTTTCGGCAACCGTGCGCGCATCTTCCAGAACTTCTCGGCCGTCAACGTGCCGGAAGGGACCACGATGACCCTCTGCGGCGTCGCCGACAAGTTCGGCGACAACGCCCAGGCGCTGTCACCGCTCTTGCTCGAAGCCCCCTTCGCCGGCGGCGGCGACGTGGTCGTCACCAACTCGCGCTCCGGCTACACGTTCGGACCGGTTCTGTCGCGTTCCGACAACACCTGCACCGGGCGCCTGGAAGTGGCGCCCGGAGCCGGGTCCGCGCTTTCCACGCTTTACATCTCCTCCGGCGCGAACTGGGCTGGTACCGTGGTCTGGAACGGGCTTGAGCAGCTGGTCGATCCCGTGACCGGTACCACGCCTGCGGCAAACTCGCCGGTTTCCGTCTCCTTCGGCGGCGTGCAGCTCGACACCGATCTGGCGCTGCGCGTCTGGAAGGATGCAACGACCGGCGAAATCGAATCCGACAGGATCGACATCGGCACGATCGGCTGGAGCGGATCGGGCGCACTTGCGATGGCGTTCCAGGACGGGTACGAGCCGGAAGGCGGCGATTCGTGGACGATCGGCACGATGCCGGCGGACTGCGACCTGCCGCCCGTGTCGCCGCGCTCGGTCGTGCTCGTGAAGGAGCCCATCGACGGCGGCGACGGCTCCCAGGTCGTAGTCCGCGCCAAGATCGCCAAGGGCACGTTCATAATCCTGAGGTAGCGCCTTGTACCTACGGGGAGAGGGCTCCGCCCCCTCCCCGCTCCCCTTCCCGGTTGGGGCGTGGGGCGCCTTTACGGTAGATCGGGCGGCCGGAGACTGCGGTGAGGCGGGTTTCGTGGCCGGTGGCGGCGTAGACGAGCGTGGAGACCGGGTCGTGGGCCGGGGTTGTATTTGGCTCGGCTGCCAGATCGAGCACGAAGAAATCGGCGTGTTTGCCGGGCTCCAGCGAGCCTATGTCCGGGTCGTGCAGGGCCGCGGCGCCGCCGAGGGTGGCCATGTCGAGCGCCATTTGGGCGGTCATGGCCGAGGGGTCGCCGGCGGAGGCTTTGCCAAGCAGCGCCGCGAGCCACATTTCGCGCACCATGTTCTGCTGGTTGTTGGAGGCCGGGCCGTCCGTGCCGAGCGCCACGGGCAGCCCCGCCCGCACCATCGCCGGCACGGGGGCCGTGCCCGACGCCAGTTTCATGTTGGAGGCCGGGTTGTGCACCGCCACGCAGCCGCGGTCGCGCAAGAGCGCGATCTCGTCGGGAGTCACGTGCACGCAGTGGAAAAAGGTGGCGTCCGGGCGCAGCAGGCCGAGCGAGTCGCAGTACTCCACGGGCCGCAGCCCGTGCTCGGCGACGCAGTCGTCGGTCTCTTTTTGCGTTTCGGCGAGGTGCATCCCGAAAAGCGCGCCGGTTTCGTCGCACAGTTCGCGGCAGGCGCGCAGGATCTCCGGGTCGGTCGTGTACGGCGCGTGCGGGCACACCGCGGCGCGCAGGCGCGGGTGCCCGCTCCACGCCGCGATGTTTCCGCGCATCCGGGCGAAAAGCGCCTCGCGCGTGGCGCCGCCGAGCTGCGGGAAGAAGCGCGTGACGTTTTCGCCGAGCACGCCGCGCAGGCCGGTTTCGTCCGCCGCGGCGAACACGCCCTCTTCGAGCATGTACATGTCGTAGAACGAGGTGCATCCCGTGCGCGCGAGTTCGCGGCACGAGAGCAGAGCGCCTTCGTACACCGCTTCTTGCGTGAGGCGCGCTTCTCTCGGGAAAATGTCCTCCTGGAGCCACGCGAAGAGGGGCTTGTCGTCGCCGAGGCCGCGCAGCGGGCTCATGGGCAGGTGGCAGTGCGAGTCCACCAGCCCCGGGAAAATCGCGGCTTGGCCGAAGTCCTCGACCTGCTCGCCGGGGTGGGCGGCGGCGATTTCCCGCGCGGGGCCGACGGCCGCCACGCGGCCGTCGCGCACGAGGATCGCGCCGCGGCGGATTTTTTCGCGGCGGGGGTTTTGGGTGACGATCCAGTCTGCTGCGTAAATCATGGCCGTATCACTTGAAATCGACGTCGCCGCTGTCGCGCATCGAGTGGAACGCGGGCGCGGCCGATGGATCCGAGAGATCGGCGCCTGGCGGAAACGCGCCGATTATGACATGGTCGACGAGCGGTATCCGCAGCACGGACCCGGCCTCGGCGAGCGCGTAGGTGAGGCGCAGGTCCTGCGCCGACGGGCGGCAGTCGCCGCTCGGATGGTTGTGCGCCACCACCACGCCGCACGCGTCGCTGCGGACCGCTTCGCGGAAAACGTCGCGCGGGTGGACCGCCGTCGAATCGGCGGTGCCCGTGGAAACGGCCAGCCGCCCGGTCTGGACGCGGCCGCAGAGTCGCATTTTGCGGTCGAGCGGCAGCACGAAGAACTTTTCGACGGTTTCGAGCGCGGTGCGCCCGGCGAGGTAGCGGGCGACGGCGCGGGCGGTGTCCAGCCGCGGGCGCGTCTCGCGCGGGCGCAGCACGGCGCGGCGGGCGAATTCGAACATGGCGACCAGCTCCGCCCCGTGCACCGGGCCCACGCCGGGGATTTTTTCGAGCTCGCCGGGGCTTTCCATCGAGAGGCGGCGCAGGTCGCCTTCGTAAAGGTCGAGGATGCGCCCGGCGAGCTGCAGCACGTTGACGCCGGGTCTCCCGCAGCGCAGGAAAATGGCGAGCAGCTCCGCGTCGGAGAGCGCCTGGGGGCCGAGGAGCGCCAGCTTTTCGCGCGGCATCTCCCCGCGGCGGTCGCGGAAAGCGTCGCGGAGCGAGGCGGAGGCGGGCTCAGAGGACGACGGGAGACGGTCCATGTTCCCTCCACGTTTCGAGAACCGCGCCAGCCGCGCGGGGGACGTCCGCCGCGCCGGCCGGGCCTTGCACCCACGCGACCGCGGCCTGGTGCCGCCACCACGTGCGCTGCTTCTTGGCGAGCTGGCGGGTGCGGGCGCAGGTGCGGGCGATCGCCTCTTCTTCGGCGATTTCGCCGCGCATGAACGCGAGCGCCTCGGCGTAGCCGATCCCGGCGCCGGCGGTGGAGCGCTCGAATCCGGGATGCGCGGCGAGCAGCGCCTCCACTTCGCGGACGAGGCGGCCCTCCGCGAACA
>JAFUXX010000170.1 GCA_017476965.1 Kiritimatiellia bacterium
CGCGCAGGTTCGCCGCGCGGTCGCCGAGGTTGCTGCCGAGCGACACTCCCGCTTCGAACGCCGGCGCCGCGGCGCCGTTCCGGCCATTGTCCGTTTCCATGGCGCAAATCCTACAACCCGCCCCGCGGCTTGGCAAGACCGCGCGGACCCGCGGCTTTTGCCGCGGAATGCGGGTTGTGGTACAATCGCGGGCGTCCGTTCCGCCGGCCGGACGCATCCGGGGCGGCCGCGGACGCGAAACCGATCCGAGTCTCCACGCCGTGCCGAGAACCCCGAAAAAGGAAAAAAGCGCCGCCCCACGCGCCGCAGCAGCCACAGACCGTCCGCCCGCAGGAGCGTCCGCTCCCGCGCGGGAGGAGTTCAACAGGCCCAACGTCTCGTTCGACAACCGCCTGCGGCCGGTCACGTTCGACGACTTCGTCGGCCAGGAAAAGGTCCGCGACCGGCTGCTGCTGAGCGTGCAGGCCGCCAAACAGCGCGGCGACGCGCTCGACCACGTGCTGCTCTCCGGCCCGCCCGGGCTGGGCAAGACCACGCTCTGCTACATCCTCGCGCGCGAAATGGGCGTGAAGGTCCACGCGACGAGCGGCCCAGTCATCGAAAAACCGTCGGACCTCGCGGGGATGCTTACCGGGCTCGACCGCGGCGACATCCTCTTCATCGACGAAATCCACAGGATGCAGACGGCGGTGGAAGAGTACCTGTACTCGGCGATGGAGGACTACGTGCTCGACATCATGATCGACCAGGGACCCAACGCGCGCTCGATCCGGCTGGAGCTGCCGCGCTTCACGCTCGTCGGCGCCACGACGCGCCAGGGCCTGCTCTCCGCGCCGCTGCGCTCCCGCTTTTCGATCAACGCCCGCCTGGACTACTACACGCCCGAAGAACTCGCGCTCGTCGTGAAGCGCTCCGCCGGGATCCTCGGCGTGGAGATCGACGCCGCCGGCGCGCGCGAAATCGCCGGCCGCTCGCGCGGCACGGCCCGCGTCGCGAACAACCTCCTGCGGCGCGTGCGCGACTTCGCGCAAGTGCGCGCCGGCAACCGCATCACCGCCGAAGTGGCGGACGAAGCGCTCGGCATGGAGGGGATAGACCGCGCCGGGCTCGACGAAATGGACAAGCGCATCCTTTCCTGCATCTGCGAGGATTTCGGCGGCGGTCCGGTCGGCCTCGGCACGATCGCCGTGTCCGTGGGCGAGGAGGCCGGGACGATCGAGGACGTCTACGAGCCGTACCTCATCCAGGAAGGCTACATCGCCCGCACTTTCCGAGGCCGCGAGGCGACGCCGCTCGCTTTCAAGGCGCTCGGGCTCGGGACCGTTTCCAAGCGCGGCCAGCCGACGCTCGGGATCTAGGCGCGACTTACGCCATGCCAGGCAAGTTCCGCAAGCTCCGCGCGCCCGTGGCGGCGCTCGTCCTGCTCGCATCCGGCTGCGCCTCCGTGCCCACGCCGCAAGCGGATGAACCGACGCCGGTTGCCGACGCCCCCGCCGCGGAAGAGGCGAAGACGCCACCGGCGGATCCGAAGGCCGCGACCGCGGATCGCGCCGCCGATTCCCCGGCGAAGCAAGCCGCGGCGCCGCAGGAGAAGCCCGAACCCGCTCCGGCGCCGAAACCCGCTCCGGCGCCGAAACCCGCTCCGAAACCGAAACCCGCGCCCAAGCCGTGGAAAACCGAATTCACTGCGGGGAGCCACCTCGCGAAAGTGGACGGCGTGCAGGTCTACCTCGGGCTTCCGGCGGTTTCGAAATGGAGGCAGAAGACCGTAGTCGCCGCACCGCTCGACCAGAAGCACACGATCGCGCCGCTGCTCAAAGGGCGCGACCGCCCGCTCGTCCGCGGGCGCGCCCTGCGCGTCTGCATCGATCCCGGACACGGCGGCGAGGACTCCGGCGCGACGTCGCGCGACGGCGCGCTGGCGGAGAAGACCGTCGCGCTCGACATCGCGAAGCGGTTGCGCAAAATGCTCCTCGCCGACGGCGCGGAGGTGATGCTCACGCGCGAATCGGACGCCGCCTACCCCACCCTCGACGCCCGCGTGGCGAAGGCGAAGAAGTGGAAGGCCGACCTCTTCGTGAGCATCCACCTGAACGCCAACGCGGGTCACGCGCCGCGCGGCGTGGAGACTTACGTATTCACCGCCCCGGGAATGGAATCGACGTCGTACCAGGGGAGCAAGCCCAGCCCCGAATCGAGCGCCACGTTCCCCGGCAACTCGCACGACGCAGGCAGCGTGCAGCTCGGGTTCTGCATACAGCGCAGGCTCGTCGCGGCGTCCGGCATGCCGGACCGCGGGCTGCGCCGCGCCCGTTTCGTGGTGCTCCGCGACGCAGGGATGCCCGCCGCGCTCGTCGAATGCGGGTTCATCACCAACGCGAAGGACCTCGCCGCGATGAAGACGGCGGCGGGGCTCTCCGCCGTCGCCCGCGGCGTGTACGAAGGAATCTGCGACTTCGCGCTCGGCACGATGGCGCCGGGCCTGCCCGCGCACGTCTCCGGCGAAGGCGGGCTAGGAAAGGAGCCGGCGGGCGGCGGCGCCGCCGCTCCGGCGGTCTTCTTCGCCGTTGCGGCCCGTGACGCACGCGCGCTCGCCCTCTTCGACGACGAGCGACGCGCCGTCGAGCACCGGAGGTCCGCCGAACGCGACGGAAACGTTTTTGAGGACGAGAAGCGGCATGGCGCCCGCGATTCTATCCGCCCGGCCCCGCCGTTTCAACCCTGGCGAACCGGAAAACCGGGTCAGTGCCCGACAAGCCGGACCTGGACGGCGCGCCGGCGGCGATCGGCGCAATCGGCCGCCAGCCGGCAGTCGCCGGGAAGCTCCGGAATCGGTCCGCGGAGTCAACCCGCCTTCCGCCGGCGCGCGCGGCGGCCGGGATGTTGACTTCGACCGCGTTTTCACCTACACTTCCCCCGTGACGCCGCGACCGCGCAGGTTCCCGCGCGGCAGTCCCTCTTCCGTTCGAACAATGCTCGGCTTTTTCGATTTCCTCAAATCCGTGATGCCGGCCCTTCTGGGGTTCGGCGTCTCGGCTCTCGTTGAGTGGGGCCTCTTCTGGGCGGACCGCACGTTCCGCCCGCTCTGGCGGCCGTCGATGATTTTCGTGACCGTCGCTTTCGGGGTGCTCGTCTGGTCCTCGTGGCGGGCCATGACGCCGATGGAGACGCTCCTCGGCTACCGCGGCTCCTCCGAAGGCTCTTCGCTCCTCGTTTCCATATCGCTCTTTTCCGCCGTGATGGCCGGCCTTCTGGCGTTCCTTTCGTACAGCGCCATCAAGCAGCTCGTCACGGAACACGTGCGCGGCTCCCTGCCTTGGGGCATGACGCTGCTGCGCGTCGCGCCCGTCCTCGTCGCGTTCTACATGGGAATCGGGTTCCTCCATTCCGTGTTCTTCGGGCCGATAGTCCCGGGCGGCGAAGGCAGCTCTCTCGTCGAACTCGTTTCGGCCGAGGAAGGGGAGTAGTTTTCCCGGAGGTTCGACCATGGCCTCCGGAACGGCGAAAGGCGGCGGAAGGTCCGAAACGCGGGCCCGGCTCCTGCAGTCCGCCTGCCGCCATTTCGCCGCCGAAGGCTGGCACGGCGCGCGCGTCCAGGAAATCTGCCGCGACGCCGGCGCCAACATCGCCGCCGTGAACTACCATTTCGGCGGCAAGGCCGGGCTCTACCGCGCGGTCTGGGACCTGGCGCTGGAGCGTTCCGTGGTGGCGGAAAAGTCCGGCGAGCCGCTTTCGAAGGACGAAGACCGCGAGTGGCTCTACGCCTACATCCGCGCCTGCGTCCATTCGGTGTTCGACACCGGAACCGGCGGCCTGCTGCGCCGGCTCCTGGCGCACGAGGCGGCGTCGCCATCCCCAGATTCGGACGAACTCATTTCCGGCCACCTCGCCCCGCGCGGCACCGAACTCGTCGCCCGCCTGCGCCGGCTCGTCGGCCCCGACGCGACGGATTGGCAGATCGGCTGTTGCGTTTTCGCCATCCATTCGCAGTTCACCGCCCTCGCGCTCAACCGCGCCGCCCGCCGGGCCCTTTTCCGCGGCGATTCGCCGTCTCCGGCCGAGGCGGAAGGCTTCTGCCGCGAAATCTGCGCGTTCGTGATGGGGGGCATACGCGCCCTGCGCTCCGTGCCCCCGCAGGCGAGGAGGAGCCGCACGTGACGCCCGCCCCGGCCGTCGCGGCGGCCGTCGTGGCAATGCTCGCCG
>JAFUXX010000171.1 GCA_017476965.1 Kiritimatiellia bacterium
GCTCTCGTGGCGCTCAAGGGGAGCCCGATCTGGGACGCCCTGGGGCGCGGCGAGGGCGGCTACGCCGACACGCTCGGCAACCCCTACCCGCCTTTCGCCTTCAACAGCGGCATGGAGTGGTTCGACGCGCCCCGCGACATGTGCGCGCGGCTCGGGCTCGTGGACGGCGACGCGCCGCCGCCCTCGGACGACACGTTCGCCAGGGACCTCCCGGAGGAGGATCGGCAGGCGCTGCTCGACTGGGCGGAAGCGGATGACCTGACGGCATGAGAATCGTGATCCAGACAATGTCGGCGCTCCCGCAGCGCGTCC
The DNA here is from genome assembly GCA_017476965.1 of Kiritimatiellia bacterium. Lineage (GTDB taxonomy): Bacteria > Verrucomicrobiota > Kiritimatiellia > RFP12 > UBA3636 > UBA3636. The sequence goes on from JAFUXX010000171.1 coordinate 313, forward strand.
GGACGATGCTCTCGCGCGTCCGGGACCTCTCGGGCCTCACGGCCCACTGCTCCAACCGCGTGGCGGAGCTGGTGCGCGCCCATCTCGACGCCGAGGCCGGACGCCGCCACGCGACGGCGCGGAGGCTGGGCGCGGAGCCGACCGGATTCCTGGCGGACGCGGCCTCCTCCACGATCGCGGCGCCGGAGCCGCGCGCGGTCGTGGTGCGGGTGGATTCGCCCGGCGTGAAGCGCGCCTACCACGACGTGGAGATCAGGCCGAAGAACGGCAGCAAGTTCCTCACGATCCCGATCCAGCGCCTGGCCTACGGCCGGCGCGTCTCCTCGGTGGCGCAGGCGGTGGGCGAGAGGTGGTTCGTGATACAGAGCGGGGGGCGGATTCTCCTCGCCTCTAGGGATCCGGAGCAGGGGCACCTGCTCCCGCTCTACATCCTCAAAAGGTCGGTCCGCCAGGCGCAGGACCCGACGCTCATGCCCTCGGAGGCGGAGATTTCGCGGCGCCTCGTTTCGAGCGCAGCGGAGTACATCCGCCGCCACGTCGCCCGCCTGGCAAGGAGCGCCTCATGAGCACACTCGCACTGATCCAACAGGAGATCGCGGATCGGATCAACGCCGACGAGCGCATCACGCGCATGGGCGCGCGCGCCTTCGCCTTCGACGCGGCGGACATCTGGGCCGAGGAGCAGAAATGGCTCGCGGCCGCCGACGGGATGGTCGAAATCTCGGTCCTCACGTCGGCGGGCCGGTACCTGGGCGACGCAGCGCTCGAGGGCGGCGCTCGCGGGATCCGGATGGAGGTGCAGGTCTCGATGGTCTGCATCGAGAACCCGGCGCTGCGGCAGGGCGCGCACGGGCCGGACGCAGTCCTCTGCTCCGCGCTCGACGTGGCGGAGGCCCTCGCGCTCAAGTTCAACGACGACAAAATCCGGTTCAAGCGCTTTACGCAGGACGCGGATCCCAAAAGCGGCACGATTTCGGTGACGGCGGAGTACTCGACCACGACCGTACTCGATCCAATAGACGGACAATAACGAAAGGAAAACAACATGGCGGAAAGCTACACGCACTTTGGCCAGGCCAAAGACCACATCTGGGGCGCCGACGAAGTCTGCGCCGACTACGGCGAAGTCCAGCGCGTCACCAAGCGCGGCGGCGGCAAGTGGAAAGACCTGCTCAACCGCGTCGGCGCCGTCGTCGGCCGCACCCGCTACGACGGCAGCAAGAAGATCAACGCGACCGTCCTGCTGAAGAAGACCAAAAAGCCGCCGGAAAACGGCGACAAGGTCACGTACGACGGAAAGGTCTGGCTCGTGGACGAAGACGTCACCCTCGAACAGCAGAACGAGGATTACCAGACCCTCACCATCCCGCTCTCGTACTACGAGAACATGCCCAACCCGTAGCGCGAAGCCCCCCCTGCAATGGACCTGCAACTGGATTTCCCGGCCCGTGCGCGCTCCGCGCTGCTGCCCACCGCCATGGTGCGCTGCGGCGGCGCCGCCGCCACGCTCGGCCCGCTCACCATCCGCCGCCTTGCGCTGCTGCACTCGATCGAGACGCCGCTCTTCTACCCGGGCTCGCGCCTCGGCACCGGCCTCGGCTGGCTCGCGAGCGCCTACGTGCTGTCCGGCGCGTCGGACGACAAGC
>JAFUXX010000172.1 GCA_017476965.1 Kiritimatiellia bacterium
CTCGTCCGCGACGGCGGACCTCGTCCGCCGCGCGCTGGAGGAGGACGGCGCATCGCGCGACGTCACCTCCCTTTCGCTCGTCCCGGCCGACGCCACGGCTTCCGCCGACCTCCTCGCCCGCCCCGCCTGCCGCGTCGCCGGCGTCGCCGTCGCCGAGCTCGCGTTCAAGACGCTCGATCCGTCCCTCTCCGTCGAAAAGCTCGTCCGCGACGGCGACGACGTCGCCGCCGGCACCGTTCTGCTGCGCGTCCGCGGTTCGGCGCGCTCCATCCTCTCCGCCGAGCGCACCGCGCTCAACCTCGCGCAGCGCATGACCGGCATCGCGACCGCGACTGCCCGCTACGTCGCGCTCGTCGCGGGCACGGGCTGCAAGATCCTCGACACCCGCAAGACCGCTCCCGGCATGCGCGCGCTCGACAAGTACTCCGTGAAGGCCGGCGGCGGCACCAACCACCGCATGGGCCTCGCGGACATGGTGCTCGTGAAGGACAACCACCGCAAGCTCTGGCGCGGCGGCGATTCGTCGCGCCTCGACATGGCCGTCGCCGCGGCCCGCGCCGCGTTCCCCGGCATTCCGGTCGAGGTCGAGGTGGAGTCGTTCGAGGAGCTGCGCAGCGCCCTCGCCGGCTCGCCCGAGTGGATCATGCTCGACAACATGCCGCCGCCGATGATGGCGGAGGCCGTCAAAATCGTCGCCGGCCGCTGCAAGCTCGAAGCCTCCGGCGGCATCGACGAAACGACGGTCCGCGCCGCCGCCGAAACCGGCGTCGACGCCATCTCCATCGGCGCCCTCACCCACTCCGTCAAGGCCGTCGACCTCTCGCTCGAATTTTCGATTGCGTGACGCGCGGGCGGGGGCGCGGGCGGGCCCTGGGAGCGCGGGCAGCCCGCGGTGGCGGGCCGCACGGCGGTCGGGCCCTGGGAGCGACATTCGACATTCGACGGCCGACAACCGCGGCGGCCCGCACGCCTGGGAGCGACATTCGACATTCGACGGCCGACAACCGCGGCGGCCCGCGGATCATGCGACAAGCGACAAGCGGCCAGTCCCAGCGTCCCAGCGTCCCAGCCCCCCCCGTTGACAACGGCTCTGGCGAAACCCTAGTATTCGCGCACGTGAACAAGTGTCTCCAATCGCTCGCGGTCGCGGCTTTGGCCGCTCTTTGCGGCTGCTCCGGCTCCGGTGGAAAATCTCCCTCCGCCCCCGGTTCCGCCGCAGCCGTTCCCGCCCCCGGTTCAGTCCACGGCGCAATTCTCGTGACCGGCGGCGCTCCGTTCGAGGGCCCGTTCCCCGACGGCGTCCTGCGCCCCGTTTCTTCCGACGCCCTGCCTTGCGCCGCGTCCGCGCTCTCCGGCCTCCTCCCGCCAGACCACGGCCTCCGCGTGGACGGCGTGGGCGCGCTCTCTTCCGACGCCCCTTCGGCAGCCCGCCTTTTCGCCGACCGCGGCTGGGACTGCGCCGCGTTCCTCTGCGATCCCGTGCTCTCCCGCCGCCACGGGCTCGACGCCGCTTTCGCCCTCTACTCCGACTCCCCTTCCACCAACGCCGCCGCCGGCTTCCGCCGCGCCGATTCGGCAGTCTGCGCCGAAGCGCTCGCCTGGCTCGCTTCCCGCTCTTCCGGCAAGGCCTCCAAAAAGCGTTCCTCCACCCCGGCTTTCGTCTGGGTCCACCTCTCCGCGCTCCCCTCTCCCGCCGCCCCCGGTCCGGATCTTTCTCCGCTCCTCGAAGCATTCGACGCCACTTCGCCTCGCGTTTTC
>JAFUXX010000173.1 GCA_017476965.1 Kiritimatiellia bacterium
GTACTGCGCGGGGTCGGGGCCGACGGAAAGCTCCGCGGCGAGCCCGGGGTAGGGCAGGCCGGGGACGGGGCGCACGGTTTCGCCGGTTTCGCGGATTTCGAAAATCCACGGGCCTTCGGGAGTGTGGCTCGCGTAGTGCAGGACGGCGTCGCCGCGGCCGGCAGCGGCTTCGAGCGCGGCGACGTCCTCGTACGCGGTGCACGCGTCGAGGTCCTCGGGGCGGCGCCCGCCGAGCGCGCCGGGGAGAATCTCGTGCGTCGATTCGTCCGCCGGATCTTCGGCGAGGAAGAAGTGGAACGGGCGGTCGCCGTCGAACGCGACTGCGTCCTGGATCGCCTCGTGCAGGTCGTACAGGCTCGCCCCGGGCGGCACGTCGATGAAGCGCACGCATTCGCCGCCGTCGGCCCAGGGGCCGGAGAGGCACGCGACGCGGAGGCGATGCACGGCAGGCGATTCCGGGCCGGCCACCGGGAAAAAGACGTTCATCGGTCGATTGCGAATCCGGCGCGAGCCAGAAGGTCCATCGTTATCGGCGGCGGGGCGGCGGCCGCGCCGGCCGGGGCCCCGATCCGCGAAAGGAATGAAAAGACGTAGCGTCCCAACACGTCGGTTTCGACGTTGATCCTGTCGCCGGGGGCGCGCGAGGAGAGCGAAGTGCCGCGCCACGTGGTCGGGATGACGCTGACCTCGAACGCGCCGGGCTCCGGGACCGCGCTCACGGTGAGGCTCGTGCCGTCGAGGGCGACGGAGCCCTTGTAGACGACGAACCGCGCCACTTCGTCCGGGCAGCGCAGGCGCAGCACGTGGTCGCGTCCCGCGCGGCGGACCTCTTCCAGCACGGCCGTGCCGTCCACGTGCCCCTGGACCACGTGGCCGCCGAGCCTGTCGCACGGGCGCAGCGCGCGCTCCAGGTTGAGGGGCGCGCCGGGGGCGAGGTCGCCGAGCGCGCTCGCGCGCAGCGTTTCGTCCAGCACGTCGGCGTCGAAGCCGTCGGGACGGACCCGCGTAACGGTCAGGCACACGCCCTGCACGGCGACGCTTTCGCCGGGAACGAGCGGGCCGTCGCGCCACGGAGCGCAGGAAACGGAAACGACGCTCCCGCCGCTCCCGCCGCGGATGGCGGCGAGCGAACCGATTTGCTGGACGAGACCCGTGAACACGGGGGCGAGAATATCACAACAGGGCCTGCCGGAAAAGCCCGTTTTTCGCGCGTTCGCGGCGGTCCGGCCGGGGGCCGGGCCGCCGCGGGCGCGGGCTCAGTCCGCGAGGAGCACCTTGGCCCACTTCCACGGGCTCTTCACGGCGTTGTCGCGCTTGGAGCTGGGCCAGTAGATTTCGCGCGGGTCGCGCAGCCCCTGCACCGCCGCGGTGAACATCATGCCGCACTGGTCGCCGGCCTTCGGCGCCCAGCCGTGGATGCGCGAAGCGGGGAGGAAGATTTCCATCCTGTAGCCGACGGGGTCGCCGGCCTTGTCGCGGAGGACGCGGAGGGCGCTTTCGACGTCCTGCATGTCCGGCGCGGTCTTCTGGTTCGCGTTGTTGCCCCAGAAGCCGGAGAAGACGCGGTTCTCGGAGGCGAGCGGGCAGAACCAGAACTGGTGGTCGCCGTCGCCCCACGGGGCGCCGTCGGCGAACGCGGCGCCGGGCGAGCTGAACATGAGCTCGATGCAGTCGGCGGCGCGCCAGAAGGAGTTGGGGTCGGACGTCATGCACTTGGAGTCGGTCACGTCGAACATGAGGTAGAGGCCCTCGGGGGCCCAGCCCGCGAAGAATCGGCTGCCCTCCTTGTCGCCGCGCGGGCCGAGCATCCATGCGGGGAGCTGGTACTTGGCGGCCTGGCCCTCCCAGTCCGAAGGATCGGCGTCGATAGAAATCTTCGCGGGATCGACGCGGCGGAGCGTCCACCCGCGCGGAACGACGGGGGCGTAGTCGATCGCGGCGTCCGGGCGGGCGGCGTTGCTCACGAGCAGTTTGGGAATCGCCTTCTTTTCGGTCGCCGGGACGGGCGTCGACGCCGCGAGGCGGAACTTGAGCGTGGTCTTTTCGTCGGGGGGGACGGTGCCGGTGGTCTGCGACTCGGGCTCGATCTTCCAGCCTTCGGGCAGGCTCGCGCGAAGCTCGAAGGACTGGGGCGCGGCGGACTGGTTGGCGACGTCCACCTCGAACACTCCGTCGAACCCTTCGACATGGCTCGTCACGTAGGCCTGCGGGACGACGTCCACGTCCACGACCATCGTCTTCGGATGCTTTTTGGAGCCCTTGGGCCAGCCGGCGACTTCGAACCGCGCGGCGCCGCGGCCGGCGCCGAACGGGCCGCAAACGTCGAATCCGCCCTCGACCGGGGTGGAGGTCCAGCCGGCGCGGACGAGGTCCTTCGGCAGGCGCACTTCGTAGTCGCACTTGCCGGGATTTGCGACGCGCACCTCGATGGGCTCGCCGGAGACGTTGCGCACGAAGAAGTCGCTTTCGAGGTCCACCGGGCACTGCTGGAGCCACTCGCAGTTTTCGGAGAGGCCGACGTACCAGACCGGATCGACGCCGAGCCTGCGATGGCGGGAGCGCTCCAGCGCCGCGCCGAACATGTCGCGGATTTCCTCCGCCTCCGGGTCGCGGATTTCGAGCTCGCGCGCCTTCTTTTCGACCGTCGTCGCCTTTTCGGGCGGGTAGATCTGGAACGCCATCGCGACCAGCTTGCCGTCGGGGCGGCGCAGGACGTGCGCCATGTGGTTGGGGCCGAGGTTGGCGTAGCCGAGGTATTCGGCCTCGGCCGGGAGGAAGGTGCGGAGCGCGGCGAACGCGGCGGCGACGGGCTTGGGCTCGCGGAAGCGGTCGAACATCCCGCAGCCGTCGAAGAAGTTTTTGGGATCGGGCGTGTTGCTGTCGTAGTACCAGTACCAGAAGAGCTTGTCCACGCCGTTGCCGCGCGCGAGGACCCATTCGCGCTGCATGTACGCGGCCTGCTCCCATTCGGAGACGATCTGCCCGGCGCGGGTGTCCCAGCCCCATTCCGTGATCCAGAGCTGGCGGTCGCGGCCGTCGGCGGTCGCGGCCTTTTTCCAGTGGCGCCAGAGGTCGCGCTGGTAGGTCTTGCGCTCCTCGCCCATGCCGGTGTTGAGGTTGGCGCGGGAAACTTCGGGGCCGACGAGGCCGCAGTAGCGGTGGCCGTTCACGACGTCGATGTCGCGGAAATCGCCGTTTTCGACGAACTTGCGCGTGGCGGCGACGTCGATGCCGGCGGCACCCTCCTGCACGGCCCAGGCGTCGGGGCGGACGGCCTTCATGATCTGCGCGAAAACGCGGTGGTACGCGCCGTAGGCGCCGGGAGCGCGGTTCTTGACGTTGTCGCGCTCGTTGTCGAGTTCGAAGCAGCAGAGGCCGTCGAACGTCGCGACGATGCGCGCCATGTCGCGGCGCCATTCGTCGGTGGGCGAATCGGGGGTGTCAGGGGAGCCGTTGGAGTCCTTCTGGATCGCGCCCATGAGGCACGGGAGGGTGTAGAGGCCGTTGTCCTGCGCGGCCTGGAGGATTTTCGGATACCACGGCCACCCTTTGTACGCGCCTTCGCCGCGGGCCTTGTTCATCCAGCCGAACGTGTACGCGTAGTCGCGCACCCATGCGAAGCCGAGCCGCGCGAACTTTTCGTACCCGACGTAGCCGCCGCCGTGGACGTTCACGCCGTACGGGCTCGCCTTCTTCTGCTCCTCGGTGAGGGCTGGCGGGTGCAGGATGACGGCGCAGCGCGCGGTCTTTTCGATCGGGTCGCCGGGGAAGCCCGAAGCGCGGAGTCGAACCGTGTACGCGCCGGGTTCCTGGAATGGCAGGGGAACGCGCAGGGAAGCGGAATCGAGCACGTCGAGGTCCGGGGCGGCGGTCTGGCGCACTTCGCCCGAGGCGCTCTCCACTTCGATCCCGAACCGGACCGTGCGCGGCTCTCCGATCCACGAGCCGGCGGAGAGGACGATTTCGGGCTTGTCCTCGCCGAAGTAGAAGCAGTTGCCGACGACGGGGAAGGACATCGCGAAGGAGAACGGCCGCTCGTCCGGCGGGATGCCGTCCATGTCGGTGTGGACGCGCAGGTCGTACACGTCCACGATGCGCGTCACGGCCTCGGGGTTGTTGCGGTCGCCCCAGTTGTCCTGCTTGAAGCAGTCGATGCGGACAGGCTGCTGGAGCGGCACCTGCGCGTCCTTGCCCGTCGCCGGATCCTTGCCCTTGACCTTTTCGGGAATGACGAACTCGAACTTCGTCCACTCGCGCGTTTTTGGCGAAACGGCGAACGAGAAGCCGTTGGTGGCGGCGTCGACCAACCTCAGCTCGTACCCGGCCTGCACGTCGCCGCCGAGCCGCGCCCAGCAGGTGACTTTGCGGGTCCGGCCGGGGAACGGGGCGGAGTTCGCCGGATGGCAGTTCCAGCCGCCGAACGTGCGCGGGGCGTAGCGCGTGACGAGGCGCAGCGCCTTGGCGCCGGCGGGCGCCTCGGGATCGTCGGGACGCTCGTCGACAGCCTCGATCGCGCCGGACGTGGTCACCCAGTCGCCTTCCTTCCACGGGTTGGCCTCGGGGTCGCCGACGTCGCGCGAAACGAGCGGCGCGGCGGCGCTCTCGGCTTCGGGCGGGGCGGCGTTTTCCTGCGCGGGAGCGCATGGCGCGACGAGCGCCGCGGAGACGGCGAAGAGGACTGCGGAAAGGGCCGCGGATAGCGGCGCGTGGAGGCTGGGGCCGGATGGGTTTCTCATGGGCCCGATTGTACCCGAGCCACCCCCTTCCGGGCAAGCGGAATCGGACCCGCGCCAGGCCTAGTCCGCGATGGGAGGCGGGGGAAGCGGCGCGCCGGATTGCATGGCGTCGGCGAGGGCGGCCCCGGCGTCCGGATCGGCCCACCAGAGGGAAACGATGTCGTCCTCGCCGCCGAAGCGCGAGAGCACCGCCGGCGGCATGCCGAACTTGTTCCACCACGCGAGGCGCGTCGCGTCGGAGTTCCAGAGCAGGATGTACGGGACCGCGGCGGCGAGGCGCGCGTCGATTTCGCGGTCTATGGCGTTGCGGGCTTCGAGCGAAAACTCGGTTTTCTGCGCTTCGATGAGGGCGTCCACCTCGGGGTCGGAAAAGCCGGTGACGTTGTTGCCGCCCTGTTCGTCCGCCTGCGCGCCGCTCCACATGCTTTCGGGGTCCTTTTCGAGTCCCGAGGACCACGCGCACCACGTGCAGTCGAAATCGTGGGCGTCCATGTCGCGCATCCACGCGGCCCAGTCCTTGCGCTCCACTTCGAGCGCGATTCCGGCTTCGTTGCGCAGCGCGGCCTTCCAGCGGGCGAGGAACTTGTCCGACGCGGGCGAATTGGAGAGGAACCGCAGCACGAACGGCCGGCCCGACGCGTCGCGCAGAGTGCCGTCGGTTTGGTCGCGGCGCCACCCGGCCTCGGCGAGCAGCTGCCGCGCGCGCGGCGGATCGTAGCGGAAGAACTCGTTGGTGCACGGGCTTGCCTCGTCGTACAAGTCCTCCCAGTACGAGCGGTGCATGAAGTACTGCCCGAACATGAGCGAGCGGTTGAAGCCCTCGCGGTCGAGCAGGTGGGCGAGAGCCTTGCGCACGCGCACGTCCGAGAGGTCCGGCCTGCGCATGTTGAGCGCGAATCCCTGGAAACCGACGGGCTTGCGGTTGCGGACGGCGCGCTTCACGATCCAGTTCTTGTCGAACCGTTCGCCGCGGGCGTCGAGCGCCCAGGTGGAAGCCGTGTACACGGCGAAGGCGTCCACGAGCCCCTTGCGGAACGCCTCCCAGGCGTTTTCGCGCGAAACGAAGAACCGCCACAGGATTTCGTCGAAGTTCCAGAGCCCGCGGTTCGACGGCCTGCCGGCGGCCCACCAGTCGGGCCGGCGCACGAACGACAGCGACCGGTTCTCGCGGAATTCCCCGATGCGGTAGGGGCCGGACACGACGGGAAAGTCGAAATTGACCTCGTTGAAATCGCGGTCGCGGAAGACGTGGGCGGGCAGGACGAACATCCCGCCTGCCGCGCCGAGGTTGCGCCAGTGCGTCTCGCGGGCCTTGAAGCGGACCGTCCGCTCCGACAGCACCTCGGGCTCGTCGAACTGCGAGAGCGAGACCTTGGCGGCGCCGGTCGCATTGGAAGGCGACACGACGGCGGCGAAAGTCCAGCGCACGTCCTCCGCCGTGACGGGCGCGCCGTCGCTCCACCGGGCCGCGGGGTCGATGTCGAAAGTGAACGCGAGGCCGTCGTCGGAAACGGTCCACGACCGCGCGAGCGCCGACGCGAACTCTCCAGAATCCGGATCGCGCGTCAGGAGGCTTTCGAAGAGCATCGAACAGGCCTGCGCCGCGAACGTCGAATTTTCGAGGTAGTAGTTGAGGCTTTTGGGCACGGCCCCGGCCGCGAGAACGACCCGCCCGCCCTTGGGCGCGTCGGGGTTCGCCCACCGGCTCGGCTTTTCCGTCCAGTCCGGGGCGGGGAAGCGCGTGCCGGCGTGGGCGGCGGCGGCCGCGGCGAAAAAAAAGGCGGCGGCCGCGGTTTTGGCGAAAAACGTTCGGCTCACGGGACCAGGCTCCGTTCCGGCGCTACGCCGGCTTGAAGGTTATTTCCTCCACGCAGCGGCGGAATTCGTCCGCGCCGTCGAGGAACGTGACTTCGATGCGCAGGAAGAGGACGGGCACCGCGCACCTGTCGATCCGGGTCATGCGCACCGCGTCCTTTTCCGTGGTGATTATCGCGTCGGCCCCGAGCTCCTGGGCGTTGTTGACCGAGTCGATGATCTCCTGCTGCGAAAAGCGGTGGTGGTCGGCGAAGTGGCGGCGCTCCAGGATCGTCGCGCCGAGCGCTTCGAGCGACGCCTCGAACGAGCGCGGCGCGGCGATGCCGGAAAGCGCGACGATCTTCATGCCGCGCAGTTTCGAGAGCGGGAAGCGTTCGCGCGTGAACGCGCCGACGAGGCACGTCGGATCGTGGTTGCACTCCATGATCCCGGCCGTGGGGTTGAGCTTGCGGATGCGCTCGCGCAAGGCGGAAGTGTCGCCGCCGCGGGCCTTGGTGATGCAGACGAACGACGCGCGCTTGATGTTCCCCGCGGGTTCGCGGAGGATGCCGCGCGGCAGCACGCGCCCGTTGCCGAACGGGTTGGTGCGGTCCACGAGCACGATGTCGCGGCGGTGCAGGAGCTTCTGGTACTGGAAGCCGTCGTCGAGCAGGAGGGTGTCGCACCCGAACTTGCGCACGGCCATGCGGCCGCTCTTCACGCGGTCTTTGTCCACCAGCACCACGACGTCCGGCAGGTTGGTCGCGAGCATGTACGGCTCGTCGCCGGACATTTCGCTGTCCAGGAGCAGCCGGCGGCCGTCGGAAACGACGCGCGGCGGCGCGCCGCCGGGGCCGAAGCGGAATTTGTCCGCGAGGCGCGCGCCGAACCCCTTTTCCTTCTTGCGGTACCCGCGCGAGAGAATCGCGACCTTGCGCCCCTGCGCGGCGAGTTCGCGGGCGAGCTTTTCGACCATCGGCGTCTTGCCAGTGCCGCCGACCGTCACGTTGCCGATGCTTATGACCTGGCACCCGAGCGGGTAGCGGCGCAGGATTCCGGTGCGGTACAGGAAAAGGCGCAGCTGCACGACCGCGGCGTAGACGGCCGAAATCCGCGCGAGCGTCCAGAGCAGGAAACTCGCGGCGGCGCCGTGCCCGCGGTCCGCCCCCTCGTACTGGATGAGCGGCAGGAGCGCGTTTTCGGTTTTTTCGAGCGTTTTCCGGGATCCCATGGCAAACCTCCGTCCCTAGATCCCGGCGCCGCGCGGCGGAAGCGCGGTCCAGCGGCGGGCTTCGAGCGCCCTCGTCGCAGCGAAGAGCAGGAACGCCGTCGCCGAAAGGCACGCGAAAAGCGGCCGCGAGTCGAAGATGCCGCGCACCGGCACGACGGGCGAAAACGCCGTGGCGAACGGCTCGGGCGGGAAGCCGGGCACGAGCCCGGAC
>JAFUXX010000174.1 GCA_017476965.1 Kiritimatiellia bacterium
CCGCGGCCGCGCCCGCGCCGCTGCGCGTGAGTTCGCGGAAACGGGCACGTTCCGCGTGGCGCAGGTGCGCACGGTGCGCAGCGGCCCGGCGATCCGGGCGCTGGAGCTCGGGGTCGATCTCTTCGTCGATCCTTCGGTGCCGGCCGGCCGCGGCGACGAAGCCGAGTGCCTGCACATGGTCGAGTGGCTTTCGCCGGTGGCGCTCCGCGCCCGCGCGCTGGAGGAGGATTGGGACGATAGCTACGTCCGGGCGCTTCTCGCGCAGCAGCCGGACGGCCTGCAGGCCGTGTTCCCGGAGTGGGATTTCGCGGACGCCGCCGCGAAGGCGCCCTCCCGCGTCGATTACCTCCGCGAGGAGGGCCGCTACCAGGTCGTCACTACCTACCTGCGCGCGCTCGGGCCCGGCGACGTGCCGGGCCGCTACCGCGTCGTCTGGTGCCCGCAGATGAAGGACGCGGCGGCGCGTCCGGCCGAAATCGTCGCGACGCCCTGGGGCGGCTGGCCGGTCATGGTCTTCAGCGGCGAAGTGCGCGGGCAGGGTGCCATGGACGGCTCCGGCGTGGCGCTTCGCGTCGCCGGCCTGCAGACGCAGCAGAAGCTCACGGCCGACATGATCGCCGACCTCTCGATGCTGCAGCTGCCGCCCGTCACGCAGAAGGGCGCGCATGCGGCGGGCGCGGGAAGCGGCGTTCGCATCGAACCGCTCGCGCTCAACATGATCGGCGTCGCGGAGGACCTGTCGTTCATGACGCCGCCGCAGCTGCCGCAAACGTCGCTCGCGTGGCTCAAAGAGCTTCGGCTCATGATCGCCGAGGCCGCGGACCTGCCGCACGAAGGGATCGCGCCGGAGCTTACCGCGATGCTGCAGGACGACCGTCTCGGCCTGTGGCTCAAACAGTGCGCCGTGGCGGCGCGCCGCGTCCTCTCGCTCGTGCTTGCCCACGCCGCGCCGGACGACGCCGCCGCGCAGACCGCCATGCCGGAGCTCGCGGGCGGCGCGTTCCCGGTGTCGCTGCGCTTCAACGCGCGCTCGTGGGACATCGAATACATGGAGCGGCTCGCCCGCGTCATGAACCAGCTCGTCGTGCCGCTCGACCGCAGCGGCCGGCTCAATCTCCCGGAGTTCGTGCAGAAGGTCGTTCTCGACCTCATGCCCGCGCACGGGGAGCTCCTGAAACCCGCCGACGCCGCCGCCGCGGACGAGCGCGCGGACGAAGAGCGCGCGTACCTGCGCGCCCGCGCCGGCATCCGCACCCCGGTTCCCGAGGGCGGCGGCGCGGACTACGCGTCGCGCCTCGCGTTCTACCAGGAACTCATGCAGAACCCGCAGGCGCTCGCGGACCTCTCGCCCGACAAGCAGGCGCTCGTGCAGGAGCGCGTTCAGGCGCTCCAGTTCCAGATGCAGCAGCAGCGCAACGCCGAGATCGGCCGGCAGGGCGCGGCGGCGCAGGTCGCCGCCCCGACCGGCGCGGCGCCGCAGGAGGAGGTGTAGCCCATGCCGACGCTCAAGGTGCAGGGATTCGATCCGGACGCGTACCTCACGCGCGGAGAGCTCGGCTGGGAGCTCGAAAGCGTCGAGGCGTACGACGGCCTGCAGCCTACGCGCATCGTGCGCTCGTTCCGCGCCCCCGAGGGCGTGGACAGCGCCGAGGGCACCGCGCTCCCGTTCCGCCTGGACGCGTCTCCCGATGCGGACGACCGCTCGAACGCGGCGGCGCTCGTCACCACGGACGCGCACCGCTACGTCGCCAATCCCCACGTCCTCAAACACCAGTTCCGCGGCCTGTGGACCGGCGGCCCGGTGCGCTGGGTCCTGGACCAGGCTTCCATGCGCCACCGCCTGAAGCAGCAGCTCGTGCGCACGTTCTGCGCGGGCCACGGCTACACGCTCGCGCCCGACGGCTCCATTGCCTCGATGGAGGGCCCGGAGGAGTTCGCGACCGTCGCCGACGCGCTTGCTTCGCACCGCCCCGCGGTGCGGCGCTTCTTCAACAGCCGGCTCGCGTTCCGCCCCGACATTCCCGGCTCGTACCGCACGGAAATCAAGTGGCGCGACTTCACGCACGAAAGCTGGCCGCACCTCGAAAGCGAGGAAGGCAAGGCCGCGGCCGCGGCCGCGGCAAAAAAGTTCTTTGGCGACAACGTGGGCGAAATTTCCGAAGTCCACTGCGAAATCGACGCCGAGACGAACACCGTGGTTTTCGTCGCGGCGGCGCTCTTCAAACAGGCCGCGGAGCCGGAGGACGCGGCGGCGCTCGTCGCGCTGCCGTGGACCGAAGGCCCCTGCACCCGCGAAACGCTCCGGCCCGAAGGCTGGGGCTTCGGCGAGGGCGGCGAAGGGCTGCGCATCACGCACTCCTTCCGGTGGAGCGATCTTCGCGACACGAGCGCCGTGCGGGCGCTCGCGGAGTTTCCGGACGAGCGCGCGCTGCTGCCCGCGCTCTTCGCCGCCGACTTCCGCGCCGAAAATCCGGTGTGGAGCCAGAGCGGCGCGCGCTGGGTTTGCCCGGACGGCGCGCCGTGGTGGCGCCTCGGCCGCGTCGAAGTGGCGACGCAGGACGACGGCCTCTTGTCGCTCGTCGTCCCCGCCACGCGCAGCGTGTGGAGCGGGAGCGCCGCCGCGCTCCGGTCCGCGATCGAGAATCCGGGCGGCTGGGCCGCAACGGAGCGCCGCACCGCTCCCAGCGTCCCGGAGCAGC
>JAFUXX010000175.1 GCA_017476965.1 Kiritimatiellia bacterium
AAGAGCGCGCCGGAGGCGTCGAGCGCCTCGGTCACGCCGTCGGTGTAGAGGAAGAGCGCATCCCCCGGCTCCAGTCGCAGGGTGAACGGCTTGTAGCGGACGCCGTCCATGAAGGCCAGCACCGGCCCGGACTTGGCGGGAAGGAAGTTCTGTGTTTGGGCGAGATGGACCGGCGGATTGTGCCCGGCGTTGGCGTAGGCGATTTCGCCGGTTTCGGTGTCGAGGACGCCCACCCAGGCCGTGAGGAACATGTTGGCCGGGTTGCTGGCGCAGAGTTCTGCGTTGACTTTCGTGAGCGCCGCCGCGGGGTCGCGCAGCGCGGCGAGGGTGTCCTTGATGAGCGTCTTCGCGGTCATCATGTAGAGCGCGGCGGTGACGCCCTTTCCGCTCACGTCGGCGACGAGGAAGGCGAGGTGCGTGCCGTCGAGCCGGAAGTAGTCGTAGAAGTCGCCGCCGACTTCGCGGGCCGGGTGCATCTCGGCGTCGAGCGAAAAGCCGCCGGCCGGGGCGAGCGGTCCCGGCAGGGCCGAGTTCTGGATCGTGGCCGCGATGGCGTATTCCTTGGCGCGGCGCTCGTCTTCGGCGGCGTAGAAGGCGCTGAGGCGGCACGAGGAGATGTCGATGCGGCGCACGAGCAGGACGAAGGCGAGCGTGACGAGGCCGAGGACCACGGCGATGAGCGCCGCGTAGAATGTGCGCGTCGAGTAGTATTCCGCCGGGGGCAGCGCCGCGATCACGCGGTGGCCGCAGAAGACGACGGCGCGGCAGTCGCAGAGGTCGCCGAAGAGGCGCTGCCGGAAGGTGGTCTTGCCGTCTTCGCGGACGCCCGGGTCGTCCGGATCGTATCCGGTTTCGGCGAGGAACTTCGCCTCGTCGCGGTGGCGGGCGGGATTCGAGATGAGATGCCCGTCGGAGAGGTCGGAGCAGAGGAAGAACCCCTTTTCGCCAAGGAGCCAGCCGTCGAAGATGAAGCCCATGATGGAGGGGAACATCCCCGTGACGCGCGATTCGTCCACCCCCACCTGCACCAGCCCGTCGCCGCCCGGGAAGGCTACGCCCACGTACTTGCGGCGCACGTCGGGGTTGTGCGCCCCGGGCCGGAAGTGGTGCGAAAGCGCGTGCCGGACGCCGTTGGTGAGGACGAGGAATTCGCGGGACTTCGGCCTGTCGGCCATGGTGAGGCCGACGAGGCGCGGGTCGGTGGAGGCGAGGAAGGTGCCGTCGCGCGCGACGACGTTCACTTCGTCGAGGTCGCGCTGGCGCGCGATGAGCGCGATTCTCTCCGGCGAAAGCTCCTGCGGGCGGCCGAGCTGCTCGGTGATGGAGTCGGCCGCGTGCATGAGCATCGTGTCGATCGAGCCGTTCAGCGTGGCGTCGAGGTCGAGCAGCGCGTAGTCGAGCATCGACTCGGTCTGGAGCATTGCGCGATGCGTGAGCGCGCTCCACGAAAAGAGCACGAGGATCGCGTAGAACAGGGCCGCGGCCCAGGCGAAGGTCTTCCAGCGCGAGGTCATGGGAGTATCTCGAATACGGAGCCCAGCCCCGTCATGTCGAAGACGCCCCGCACCATGTCGTTGGGGTGCGCGATCGTCATCTTGCCGCCGCCGGCCATCATCGCCTTCTGAGCCGTCATGAGGACTCGCAGCCCGGCGGAGGAGATGTAGTCGAGCTCCGAGAAGTCGAAGGCGATTTCGTTCACGCCGTCCAGCTTGAGTTCGCTTTCCAGCTCGGGCGCGGTGTTGGTATCGAGACGGCCTGCGAGAGCGAGGGTGAGTTTTCCGTTTTCGTTTTTCGTGTTGATGGTCATTTCGTTTTCTCGTTTTCCGGGCGGCCTGAAGGGCCGCCCTGCTCATGTTGAGAGGGGCGAGAGACCGGGCGGCCTGAAGGGCCGCCCTGCTCATGTTGGGTGGTTTTAACTTGATAAGTGTGGCCCTTCAGGCCACACTTACTCGCCGCATCAGCGGCCTGGCCGCGAAACTCCCAGCGCGGCGCGGGCAAGCCCCCCTTGCGGTGGATATAGGCACCAGCGCCGCCACCGCTTGCTGTAGCCATGGCCGCCAATGCCTCGCCTATGCCGTGCCAGGCGTCGTAGCGCGAGATTTCGGGCGGACATTCGCGCGATACCACCGCGAGCCGGCCTTCTGCAAAGGCGGCGGTTTCCTCCACCCTCGGGCGATACACCATCTTCAGCGGATCGGGCACCGCCTTGATGCATGGCAGCCTTTCCGCCTCCAGAGCGCGCCATACGGCGAGTTCCCCTGGCGATATGAAGGTGCTGGCCACAACCCAGCCCGAGCGTACCGCCGCAAGCAGGCGCCCCGTCACGGCCGGCATGTCTTCGGGGCGCAGCGTGCGCGAGATGCTTACCGCCGCAATCCTGCGCTCCGGGGCGAGCAGTTCCACATTGCCCACCGCAGTCCACCATTCTTCATCTGGGAGGCGCGGCGAAATCAGCGGCTCATGCACCTTGAGCGGGGCGTCCGCGCCGTGCATGAGCGTGTATTTCAGCGGATTGTAGCCGATGTAGGCATCGACCTTTTCGTTGATGAAGCGCGACACGCAGATGTGGTCGTGGTAGTTTCCCTCCCACTCAAATGCAATGCCTGTCTCGGCTGCATGCACCCGCGTCCAGCGCTTGACGTTGTTCACGAACTGCCCGACAAGGCGCAGGGGTTCGGGCTCGGCCGTTGGGGCAAGCACTAGGCGGAGGTGGATGTGGTCGGGCATGACGACGCTGGCGACGGCATGCACGGCAGCGCCTTGGCGCTGGTTTTCGGCGTGGATGGTGGCGACTGCGGCCTTGCCAGCCGCCGAGTGCGCCACCCTGTCGCCCACGACGCGCCCGAAGACCGGGCGCCGCCCCTTGACGGCGAAGGTCACGAAAAGCGATGCGCCGCGGCTGTAGTCGTAACCGTGGAAGCGCCGGTAGTGGCGGATCTTCGATCCGCCACTACCCGGGCGGCCTGAAGGGCCGCCCTTCTCATGTTGGGGGCCGCCCGGCTCATGTTGCATTGTTGGTAAATCGCCTTGCATTCGCTTTTCAACTTGATAAGTGCGGCCCTTTAGACCGCACTTGCTCTACTGCACCTCCACCCTGTAGAACATTGCGGGGGCGCCGCCATGCGGGATGGCCAGCGTCGCGGTGCCGTCGGCGTTGAGGGTGGCTTCCGGCGCAAGCAGCGCGTCGTCGCCGTCCGGTAGCGGCAGGGCCGCCGCCGCGCGGACACGCATGAGCAGGGCGGTTTCGGCGGTGAGCCAGCCGTCCGGCTCCGCCGAAACTGTCAGGATGACGGAGCCGGGGGCGACTTCGATGGCGTCAATGTGGAGGGAGTCCGGGGCGGCACTCTTCACTCGCTGCGCCACGGTGTCGGCGCCAGCGATGGTCGCGGTCCAATCCGCGCCGCCGATGGTGATCTCGTAGTCGCCGTCGGGGAGCCAGAGGTAGAGGTCGCCGTTTGCGTCGGCGTAGAGGTCGCGCGTGCCGTAGCCCGCCAGACCGGAGATTTCGACCGCGGCGTCGGGCGTGCCGAGGGGGACGACGACGGCGTGGAGGACGCGGCCGGCGGCGTCGTGCGGCAGGTTCTCCTCGTCCGTCCGGCTCTGCGTGAAGCCGCCCTTTTCGGAGCCGAAGTGCGCGAGCACGACGTTGCCGCCCGTGATGACGACGGCGTTCCTGTTGTCGTGCGCGTCGCGCTGGCTCGTGCCGTCGCCGATGTCGGCGCCGATGCGCTCGGCGCTCGCGGAGCCGCCGCAGGCATAGACGGTTCCGCCGGAGATCTCGATCAGACCGTTGGAATCGTCGTAGGGCTCGGCGCTGCCGCCGATGCCGGCGGAAGCCCCGCTGCTGTTCTGGGATCCGTAGGCGTAGACCCTGCCGCCCGTGATGCGGATGCGGCCGCTGTATCCGGCGAATCCGGCGCCGATGCCGGCGGCGTATCCTTCGCTCGTTTCGCTGGGGCGCGCCTCGACGATGCCGCCAGCGATGACGATGTCGCCGGGCCGGTCGCTCTGGCCGCTGTTGGCGCCGATGCCCGCGCCGTATCTGCCGCCGCACGCGTAGAGCCGCGCGTCGGCCGTGGCGTTCGTGATCGTCAGGGAGGCGCCATGCGGAACGAAGAGCCCTGCGTTGGAGGAATACGTTGAAACGAGCGCGTTGCCGGGGCCGGAGAGCAGGACGGTCGCCGCGACGCCGTCGCCGAGCGCGAACGGACGTTCGGAGCGGACCGAGACGCCGGAGAGCTCGACCGTCGCGTCCGCGGCGACGAGAATCTGGACGCCGCCGACCACGTTCGTGCCGTGGAGCGTGTAGTGCTCGATGCCGGCGAGGGTGAGGACGCCGTTCGCGTAGTTCCAGCCGTCGCCGGAGAACTCCGCGAGGTTCACGCCGTTCACGGTGAAGTCGTCGTTCCACGCGACGACGGTCGTCTGGCCCTCCGGCCCGATGCGGATAGTCCATTTCGCGCCGTCCACGGCGTTCGTGGCGACGTAGGTGCCTTCGGGCAGCCAGAGGTGGAGCGCGCCGCCGTCGTCCGCGAAGAGCTCGGTCGTGTCGTAGTATTCCGGCAGGCCCTGGAACGGGCCGACCGCCTCGCCGGGCGCGAAGCCGGGGATGTCCGCGGGATACACGGTCTGGCCGATGGCGTTCGTGGCGTTTTCGAGCCCGGACACCGAGCCGCCGAGGATGGCGAGCGTGCTGTAGCGGTAGAGGTTGAAATCGAATGTGCCGCCCGCGACGGCGAGGCCCGCGCCTTCCTCGAGGCAGGGGTTGGAGTAGGTGGAACGGAGGATGTTGCGGCCGATGCCGCGGACGACGGCGTTCGTGCCCGCCGCGACCTTGAGCCCCGTGCTGGAGCGGACGCAGGCGTTCGAGAAGACGACTTCTTCGGAGGTTTCGATCCGGACCGACAGGCCGTCGAGCGTGTTCGTGCCGGAGACGACGCAGGCGCCGGAGAGGACGAGGCGCTTCTCGTCGTCCAGGACCCAATTCGGCCCCGAGCCGTGGCCGACATCCACGCCATCCACGGCGACGCCGAGCGGGATGAAGACGGACGAGCCGTCCACCACTTCGTGGACGGGGGTGCCGTCGACCTCGAAGTCGTAGGTGCCGTCGGGGAGCCAGAGGTGGATGTCGCCGTTCTCGTCGGGGTAGATGTCGGCGACGCCGTAGCCGTCGAGCCCGGTGACGGCGACGGCGCGCGCGGGGTCGGGGTTGTCGACGGCCACATCGACGCGCCACACCGCCGTACCGGCGGCGTTCTTCGCGGCCGGCTTCACCTTGGCCACGTCGGCGAGGATGGAGCCGCCGTCGAAGACAACGCTGCCGGCGATTCCGCTGGGGCCGATGATGCCGACGTCCATTCCGCCCTCGCCGCCCACGGCGGCCACGGTGCCTCCGGTGATTTCGACGGAGCCGCGGTCGGAGAGGTAGCCGCCGCCGATGCCGTGGGCGCCTTCGCCGGCGGTCGCCGAGACGATGCCGCCGGAGATGCGGACCGTTCCGGCGGAATACGTCACGCCGTAGCTGCCTTCGCCGCCGCCGATGCCCGCGCCGTGGTAGCCGCCGGTCGCCGTAACGTTGCCGCCGGAAATCGTCACGTCCGCCGATTCGCACTGGCCTCCGCCGATGCCCGCGCCGAGTTCGCCGCCGGTCGCCGTCACGACGCCGCCGGAGATCGTCACAGGAACGGCCGGATAGTAGCAGCCGCCGATGCCGGACGCCCCGCGGCCACCTGTCGCCGTCACGACGCCGCCGGAGACGAGGATCGAGCCGACGCCGTCGGAGGAACTCCCGACCTGCCCGATGCCCGGGGCGCTGCCGCCGCCGATGGCCGTCACGTCGCCGCCGGAAATGAGGATCGTTCCGCAGCTGCCGCGGCTGTTGCTGGAGTTACCGCTGCCGATGCCGGCGCCTGTCCAGCCGCCCTGCGCAACGAGGGTGCCGCCCTCAATCGTGAGAGCGCCCGCGGAGTCACTTCCGCCCGCGCCGATGCCGGCGCCGCCTTCGCCGCCGGTGGCGGCGAGAGAACCATCGCCGCGAATGACGAGCGAGGCGGTTTTCGCGATGCCGAGGCCGGGGTGATACTGGCCGCTCGCGAGGGAGTTGGTGCCGACGAGCTCGAGCGTCGCCGTGACGCCGTCGCCGAAATGCAGGGCCGTGAGGCCGTTCTCGCCGGTCGCGAGCGTGACGTCCCTGAGGACGACGTCGCAGTCGCTCTCGACGGAGACGCTGGCGCCGGACTCCTCGCCGGAGAGCTCGAACGGCCCGGCGCCCATGAGGTGGACGGACATCGTCGCGAGGTCGAAGGTCCAGCCCTCGCCAGAAAATTCGGAGATGTTGACGCCGTTCACGGCGAGGCCCGAGTTCCACGGCCGGGCCCAGGAACGTTCGCTCCCGACCGAAATCTGGTAGTAGCGGCCGTCGATCAGCGCGAGGCTGTTGCCCTCGGGCAGCCAGAAGCGGACGACACCGTTCGCGTCGGTGCGGACGTCCGCCATGCCGTAGTCCACGGTCGCACCGCCGCTGACGAGCGGGATCGACGCGGTCACGGGCGAGTCGGGACGGCCGATATCGACGTCCACCGGGAAGACGAGCGTGTGGTCATAGCTGCGCGGATCAGGGGAAACCGTGTCGCGGCCGGCCCAGACGGAGCCGCCGCGAATATAGACCATGTGGTAGTTCGATGCCATCACATCGGGAATGGAGCCGATCGCGCGGTTGCGGAGGTTCGTCTCGAGGAAGACGGTGCCGCCGGAGATCGTGATGAAGCCGAAGTCGCTTTTCCGCTCCCCGTTGCCGGCGCCGGAGCCGATGGCGTAGGCGTCCTCGCCGCCGGAGACTGCGGTGACGACGCCGCCCGAGATTTCGACGGAGCCGCCGCTGCCGTGGTCGCCACTGCCGATGCCGGCACCCCCGGCGCCGGCCTGCGCGACGAGCGTGCC
>JAFUXX010000176.1 GCA_017476965.1 Kiritimatiellia bacterium
GCCGCGCAACGCGGCGCTTCGCCTACGCCACGGGGCGGATGGCGCCGCGCGGGCAGGCCGCCACGCACGCACCGCACTGCAGGCAGTTTTCCTGCACGATGCGGAAGGGGTCGCCGGGGCGGATGCAGTCCTGCGGGCACGCGCTCCGGCACGAGCCGCAGCGCGCGCAGTCCGGCGTTATCACGAAGCCCGACGCCTTGATTTCGCCGTCGCCGAACGGCACGTAGACGCGCTTGATCGGGACGGACACGAGGTCGAGGTATTCGAAGTACCCGTGGCGGATCGTGAACACGAGCGAATCGTCGTACTTGAGCGGCGGGTACAGCTCGCGGTAGTCGGGGCGCTCCGCGAAAATGCGCAGGCGCCAGCGCATCCGTTCGTCCTCCGGCACGAGTTCGGCCGTGCCGGTGAGGCGCACCGACACGCCGCGGCGCACTTCGCCGAGCAGCTGGATGCGGTCGTCCGCGAGCAGCTGCTTCGCGAACGGCATCCCGTTGCTGGCGAGGATGTACACCGCGTCGAGCTCGAAATGTATGCCGGAAAGGAACCGGACGCGCGGGGAGCCGTCCGCCGCGCGCGTGGCGCAGGCGAGCGTGCCCGCGGACTGGAGGCCGCGCAGGCAGACCACGGGGTCTATCGCTTCGTCGTGCGTTTCGTCTTGCCGTTCCATTTTCGGCGTTTCCGGTCGCCTGGCTAGTAGGGGAGGGTTTCCCGGACGTCAGCCGCGGCGCGCAGGCGCCCGACCCACGTCCTGAACGCTTCTTCGCGTTTGCGGGCCAGAATTTCGGCGCGGAGCGCAGAATAGGCGTCCGCAAGCGGCACGGTCCCGGCCTCGGTCGATTCGCCGCGCCGCACCACGTAGAAGAGACTGCCGATTTCGATCGGGTCCGACGTGCCGCCCTCGGCGAGCCCAGCCAGGGCGTCGCAGATCGCGGGGGCGAACTCCTCTTCCGGCTCGACGGCCCCGCAGTCGCCGCCGCGGTCGGCGTGGGACTCGGAGGAAAGCTCCTTGGCGAGCGCCCCGAAATCCTCCCCCGCGGCGAGGCGGGCGAGGAAACCTTCCGCCGCCTCCCGCGACTTCGTCGCGGCGAGGTACACGCGCACCTTTCCGGCGCTGTGGTAGCGGGAATCCTTGACCCGCTCGTACTCCGCCGCGACTTCGGTCGGCGACACCACGGCGTTGCCGTTCACGTGCAGCGCGCGCATGGAGTTGAGGATCACGTTTTCCTCCTGCTCCTTGCGCCACTCCTCGTAGGTGGTCTTGCGCTCCGCCAGCTCGGCCAGGAGGTTGCGGCGGTTGCCGTCGTACTCGTTTTCGAGGATCGAGGCCACCACGCGGTCCACCACGCCGTCCGGCAGGCGCGCTTCGCCGGCGCGGTACTTCTGCAGCACGAGAACCTTGTCCTCCACCGCGTCGAGCGCCTTGCGGAACGCGGCCTTCCAGACCGTTTCCGGATCCGCGCCGGGACCCGCCGCCGCCGCTTCCGCCCTCAGGTACAGGGGGTGGGCGCGCATGACCTGCGAAATGCAGAC
>JAFUXX010000177.1 GCA_017476965.1 Kiritimatiellia bacterium
AGCCCCGAGTCGAGCAGCTCCTCGGCCCAGGCTCCGGCCCACGTGCCGACGCTGCTCGGCATGGCGGGCTGCAGGTGCGTGCGCCCGACCATCGGAAGCTTGCGGTTGCGCTTGCCGAAGCGCACGAGCGCGGTTGCGAGGGCGAGCGTCTCCTCCTGCGCGCCGAGAAGTTCGTCGCGCAGGAAAAGGCGCACCGCGGTCGCGCTCTGGTCGTTGCGCGAGCGGCCGGTGTGGACGCGCTTGCCGAGGTCGCCGAGCTTTTCGGTGATGTCGCGCTCGATCGCGAGATGGCAGTCCTGGTCCTCCTCCGAAATCCGGAACGACCCGGCGTCCGCGCGGTCGCGCACGGAGGCGAGCTCCTCCAGGACGGCGCGCAGCTCGTCGCGGGAAAACGCGGCGCGGCCGCCGGGCATGCGCGAAAGCATAGTCGCGTGGGCGGCGGTGCCGTAGCAGTCCCAGCGGACGAGGCGCAGGTCGAGGACGGGGTCGTCGCCCGTCGTGAAGTCGAGCACGTCGCGGTCTATCGCGCCGACGACGGTTTTGGCGGTCGCGTCTTTCATGCCCAGCGCACGTACCCGGGCATGGAAGTGCGCCAGGCGTCGGAAGCCGGGACGACGCGGGCGGTGAACGCGAAGGCCCCGGTGTTTTCGCACGGGACGCGGAGCTTGTAGAGGTGGAGCGACGGGGAGAGGCGCTTCACGGGCTCCATCGGAAGCGCGGTCGCGCCGCGGATCGCGCCCTGGGCGTCGGGGCTGCCGAGGTAGAGCTCGACGCGGACGTCGGACGGATCGACGCCTTCGAGGCGGACCTTTGCGGAGACTTCGAACGAGTCGCCGACGACGTTGTGGGCGGAGATGTCGCGGTCCGTCTCCAGCGCTTCGACGCGGACGCCGCCCCACTTGTCGTAGAGGGCGTTGCGGCGGGCGATGTCCTCGCGGATCGAGGCGAAGCCGTCGCCGGAGAGGGCGTCGTAGTTGGAGAGGGCGGGGGAGTAGGAGCCGCGGAAGTAGTCCGACACCATGCGGGAAGAGGAGAATCCGGGAATCGACATCTTGATCGACTCCTTCATCATCGAGATCCAGCGCAGCGGGAGCTCGCCGTGGGGGCGGTCGTAGAAGGCGGGGACGATTTCGTTTTCGAGCAGGTTGTAGAGCGACTGTGCGTCGTTCCAGTTCTGCTGGCCTTCGTCGGCGAACTCCTGGCCGTCGCCGATCTGCCAGCCGCAGCGCGGGCTGTACCCCTCGGGCCACCAGCCGTCGAGCGTGGAGACGTGGATGGCGCCGTTGACGCACGCCTTCATGCCCGACGTGCCGGAGGCCTCCATCGGGCGGCGGGGCGTGTTGAGCCACACGTCGACGCCGCGGACCATGCGGCGGGCGATGTGCATGTTGTAGTTTTCGAGGAACACGATGCGGCCCTTGACCGCGGGATCGCGCGAAAACTCGACGATGCGCTGGATGAGCTGCTTGCCGCCGTTGTCGGCGGGGTGG
Source organism: Kiritimatiellia bacterium (assembly GCA_017476965.1). Taxonomy (GTDB): domain Bacteria; phylum Verrucomicrobiota; class Kiritimatiellia; order RFP12; family UBA3636; genus UBA3636. The sequence continues at coordinate 1,491 of JAFUXX010000177.1, forward strand.
GCCTTGCCGGCGAAAACGATCTGGACGGGGTGGGCGTCGTCCGACAGCAGGCGCTTGAGGCGCTCGGGGTCGGAGAGCAGCAGCGTCGCGCGCTTGTACGTCGCGAAGCGGCGCGCGAACCCGATCGTGAGCGCGTCCTTGTCGAGCACGTTGCGGCACGCTTCGACCTCGGCCGCGGAATCGCGGCGGCGGCGGGCGGAGCGTTCGAGGATCTCGCGGGCGGAGCGGACGAGGTGGGCGCGCGCCGCTTCGTGGACGCGCCAGAGCTCTTCGTCCTGGATGTGGTCGATGCGCGCGGCCTGCGCGGGGGAGACCGGAGCCTTGTCCCAATCGGGGCCGAGGACGCCCGCGTAGAGCTGCGAGTTGTCCGTGCTGATCCAGGTCGGGACGTGGATGCCGTTCGTCACGTGGCCGATCGGCACTTCGTCGACCGGGAACTCCGGCCAGAGGTGGTGCCACATGTCGCGCTCCACGACGCCGTGGAGCTTCGCGACGCCGTTGTTGAAGAGCGAGCAGGCGAGGCCGAGAACGGTCATCGAAAGCTCGTCGCTCTTGTCGCCGGGCGCGCGGCCGAGCGCCTTCACGGTTTCGGCCGGGAGGCCGCCTTCCTTCTCGAACGCGACGAGCTGCGGCCACAGCAGCGAGAGGTCGAACGTCTCGTTGCCGGCGGGCACCGGAGTGTGGGTCGTGAAGACCGAAGTGCGGCGAACGAACGCCTTGGCTTCGTCGAACGCCAGGCCGCGGCGCTTCATCGTCTTGGCGATGCGCTCCGGGCCGAGGAACGCGGCGTGGCCTTCGTTCATGTGGGAGCAGGCGACCTCGTAGCCGAGCGCTTCCGCGGCGCGCAGGCCGCCGACGCCGAGCAGGACTTCCTGGCGCAGGCGGTTGAGCTTGTCGCCGCCGTAGAGCTGGCCGGTGACGCCGCGCAGTTCGGGCGGGTTTTCGGGGATGTTGGTGTCGAGCAGGATCAGGGGGATGCGGCCGACGCGCAGCTTCCAGGCCGTGAACTTCAGCGGACCGCCGGCGAGCGGGACTTCGAGGAGGAGCGGTTTGCCGTCCGCCCCGAGGCAGCGGCCGACGGGGAGGCCGTGGACGTCGTTTTCGGGGTAGCCTTCGACCTGCCAGCCGGACGCGTTGATTTCCTGTTCGAAATACCCTTCGCGGTAGAACAGGCCGATGCCGACGAGCGGGATGTCGAGGTCCGACGCGCTCTTGAGGTGGTCGCCCGCGAGGATGCCGAGGCCGCCGGAGTAGATGTGGATGCTCTCGTGCAGGCCGAACTCCATCGAGAAGTAGGCGATGACGCGGCGGTTGGTGTCGTCGGGGTCGGACCAGTGCTTCGACTGGAGCACCTCCTTGCGGAACTGCGCTTCGACCGACGCCAGGTGGGCGAGGAACGAAGGATCGGCGGAAAGCTCTTCGAGGCGCGCCTGTCCGACGCGCGACACCAGACGCACGGGGTTGAACTCGAGCTCGCGGAAGAGGGTGGGGGACACGCGGCGGAAAAGGGCCGAGGCGTCGGTGTTCCAGCACCACCACACGTTGCGGGCGAGGGTTTCGAGGAAGGAAAGGTTCTCCGGGATTTTCGGCGAGACCGTGTATGTCTTGAAGTTCGTCATGGCTTTGGCGGGGGGCGGGAACGGCTGCGGCGCGGTCCCCGCGACGGCGGGGAAGTCTAGCGGAAAGCACCCCCGCGCGCAAGCGAGGCGCGCAAGGCGGAGACAAAAAGCGAAACGGCGGAACCGTCGCGGTTCCGCCGTTCGGGAATGGTGCTCGGGAAAGGACTCGAACCTTCAATCCCCGAAGGGACCAGCACCTCAAGCTGGCGTGTCTGCCAATTCCACCACCCGAGCGTGTGCGTGAAAGCGGCGCAAAGGATAGCGGCAAGCCCCGCGCAAGTCAACTGTTTTCGCAAAAATCGCGATTTCGCCAGTTTCCACCGCGCGTTTCAGCGACACGTCCGCGTGCGCCCCGCGAAAAGGAAACGGCGGAACCGTCGCGGTTCCGCCGTCTGCGAATGGTGCTCGGGAAAGGACTCGAACCTTCAATCCCCGAAGGGACCAGCACCTCAAGCTGGCGTGTCTGCCAATTCCACCACCCGAGCGAATGGGTGAAAACGCGGCGAAGGATAGCGGGTGTCCCGTCCGGCGTCAACCGATTTCCGCGGACCGGCTCTTTTTTCTTGCCGGAGGAGCCTCCGATGCGATACAATTTGCGCGGCGTCCATCGTGGAACGTCACGCGGCGGCGCGCCGCAAAACACGCAATTGCGACCAGAACATCCATGAAAACAATCCGCTACGTTGCCGCGGCCAAGGCCGCCGCGATCTGCCTGGCTGCGTTTTTCGCCGCGTCTTCGGCCGAAGCGCGGTTCTGGACATGGGGGATCTATGCCGAGGAAGGCACCGACCGCGAAGCGTCCTACACGGAAATGTTCGCTTCCGGCAAGCTCGTGTTCCTCTGCGGCGACGGCATCCAGTTCCGCAACGGCGTAGTCACCGGATACGAAAACGCCTTCGAAGCCGAAGATCCCGTCGATGCTTACGTGGAAGACGGAATCGCGGCCTGGGAAGGCGAGTGGTCCGACGAGATGCCGGACGGAGAATCCGCGACGTACGTCGTGGCCGTGATGTCCGCCGACGGAACGTGCCGCGCGCTGGCATTCGAAGACGAGGCCGACGGTTTCGCGACCGGCGAGTGGTACTTCGATCCTTCGATGCACCCGTCCCTCCGCTTCGACGGTTTCACCGCCTACGAAGACGATCCGGCGCTCGTCTACAGTTCGTACACCGGCACGATCGACGGCGGCGAGCTGCCGCCGGACGAACCGGCGCTCCCGTCGCAGGAGGAGTTCGATGCCGCGATGGCCGAGGCCGGGCTCTCCGTGGCGCCGGCGGCGGCAGGGTTCGAAGTGGCGTTCGTGGCGCCGGTGGACGGCACGTACGTGCTCGCCGAGGCGGACACGCCGAACGGTCCGTTCGTCAAGAACGCCGCCACGGCCAAGGACACCAAGGCCGGAGAGAGCGTCACGCTCGTCGGCGACGGAACGGCCGACGCCAAGTTCTTCAAAGTCGGAATCGCGGAAAAGTAGCGGAGTCCATCGCAGGGCCGGGCAGGAAAAATGGCTTCAGTCACGCTTTCACACGTCTGCAAGATATACTCCAAGGGCGCGGAACCCGCGGTCAAGGACGTCTGTCTCGAAATCCGCGACAAGGAGTTCATGGTCCTCGTGGGACCGTCCGGCTGCGGCAAGTCCACGACGCTGCGGATGGTGGCGGGGCTGGAGGAGATTTCCTCCGGCACGGTCGAAATCGGCGGCCGCGTCGTGAACGACGTGCCGCCGAAGGACCGCGACATTTCGATGGTCTTCCAGAACTACGCGCTGTACCCGCACATGACGGTGCGCGAAAACCTCTCCTTCGCGCTCCGCCTCCGCAAGGTGCCGAAGGACGAAATCGCCCGCCGCGTTGAGGAAGCCGCGAAAACGCTCGGCCTCGGGCCGTACATGGAGCGGCGGCCGAAGGCGCTTTCGGGCGGCCAGCGTCAGCGCGTCGCAGTCGGCCGCTGCATAGTGCGCAACCCCGCGGTGTTCCTCTTCGACGAGCCGCTTTCCAACCTCGACGCCAAGATGCGCGTCCAGATGCGCGCCGAGATTTCGATGCTGCACCGCAAGATCACGACGACGATGATCTACGTGACGCACGACCAGATCGAGGCGATGACGATGGGCGACCGCATCTGCGTGATGAAGGACGGCGAGGTGCAGCAGGTCGCGGCGCCGATGGAAATCTACGACAACCCGGCCAACATGTTCGTCGCCGGGTTCATCGGCACGCCGCCCACGAATTTCTTCCGCGGCGTCCTGGGGCTCGACTCCGGCGCG
>JAFUXX010000178.1 GCA_017476965.1 Kiritimatiellia bacterium
GCCGCCATCGCCGCCGCGCGCCCCGCCGCGCACCCGTGGAAAATCACGGCCGCGCCCGGCAGGAAAAACGGGCAGCTGCGCGTCTTCGTCGCCGCCGGGCCCGTCGCCTGGGGCGGCGCGTACAACGCCAAGTGGCGCGGCGGCGAAGTCGGCGAAATCGACCCCGGCGACACCCGCCTCGTCGTGTGGACCACGAGCCAGGCCGCCGTCCCGCTCGCCCACGACCCGCGCTTCCCGGACGGCACCGCCCCCGAATGCTCGTGCGACGACTGCGACTGCATGCAGCAGACCGGCGAACCGGACTCTTTTTCGCCGGGCTCCGGCGAAGTCGTCCTCATGGAGCCGCCCTTCGAGCGGCCCGAAGGCGCCACCGACTGCCACATCGTCGGCACCGTCGAAAATCAGGACGGCCGCGCGAAAATCGAACAGCTCCTCTGCAGCGAAATCACCGTCCGCGCCATAGTCCGGCCGGACGAAGAACCCGAAGAACCGGAAGAAGAAGAGCCCGCCGAAGAGCCGCCGCCGTGCGGGAACCCCCTCAACGGCGAAGGCGGCGGCATCGAAGACAATCCCCTCGACGACGACGAAGCCGAACCCGACGGCAAAGACGGCGGCGGCGGCAAGGAAAAAGACGACCCGACCCCCGAAGGCTCCCGCAAGAAAAATCCGCTCGACGAGCCCGGCGAAGGCGGCTACACCCCCACTTGCAAAGAAAAAAGCGAAGACAACGCCGCCGCGGAAAGCGACGGCAAAACTGAGAATTGACCATGGCAGACGAAACGAACGAAACATCGAACACCGCAACCGGCCTGCAGCTGCAGCGCTGGACCCTGCGCGGCGACTGCGCCGCCGCGCAAGGCCGCGACGGAGTTCTCGAACTGACCCGCACCGCCTATGCCTCCCTGCGCGCCGCCGCGTGGGAAAAGAGCGCCGCCGCGCCCTCCATGCCCGTACACGACGACGGGCAAGTCGCCAACAAGGAAATCCCCGAAGGCGACGCCTGGAAATGCAGCTACGGCTACGACGAAACCGCGCGCACCGAACGCGCCGCCGCGGGCGCCGTGTGCTACACCGCCGAACTGCCCGCCGGAGCCTGGACCGGCGACGGATGCAACGTCGAAACCGTCGCCGTCCGCGTCGTCGGCGACCGCTACCTCGACGCGGGCGCAATCGTGCGCGTCGCCCTCACCGACGACCCGGCACCGCCCTCCGTCGCCGCCTTCGAAGCGCTCGCCACCGCCGCGGGCCCGCTTTGCGCCACGAGCGGCCAGACCGACGCCAAGGGCGCCGAACTCGCCCCCAACAACCGCACCGGCGAGCGCGAAGACGCCGAAATCTCGTTCCCCGAAGGCACCGCCGCCAAACGCTACCTCCACGTCGCCCTGTTCCTCGCCGACTACCTCGGCGCCCGCGGCGCATGGATCGAAGGCGGCGCAATGATCGCCCCGGACACCATCGCCGTCACGTTCGACCGCGCCGCCCCCGCCGCCAACTTGCCCCAAGTCCGCCTCGTCGTGTCGTCCACCAAACCCTATTCATACACTTCCGGAAGCTCCAGCTACACAATCGAGGACGGGGAATATTACGCGGACTTCACGACCAACACCTTCCTCGGCACCCGGTATCCGGAGACCGGGCGGCCGTTTCTCCTCGCCGTCCTGTCCGGCGCCGTGGGGAGGTATGGAGCCAACGGCGCCAAGTCGATCCCGTCAATCGGCCAGGCAAACGGAAGCGGGCTTGCGGTTGCCGGCGTCATGAGCAGCCCCCGTATCCCGATATTGGCGTGGTCGGCCGCACGTACTGGGCGTCGCCCGAACTGCAGCCCGGACACTCGGCTTCGTTCTCCTTCGAGTGGAAAGGCTACGGCACGACCGCCTGCAGCGGCCGTCTGCGCATCGTCGCGATCGAAACCGACGCCCCGGAAACAATGCCCGACTGGGGCGATCCTGCCTTCTGGAACGGCACCGCCGCAAACTGCATCGCCTGCGGCGAGAGCCAAACCGCCCCCGCCGCGCTCGCGAACGGCAGTACGGCGCAAGACTCTGTCCAGCTCGTCATCCGCCGCACCCCGACGAAGACGCACGTGCAGCTCTGGTTCTTCGTTACGGACGTACTCCCGGACCGTTCCGACGCTAATGCCTCCGGCGTGACTGGCAGCTGGTTTGATTTGCCCTACATCACCTTCCAATAATGACCCCCATGCACCGCCCTTGCACCGCCCTTGCAGTCCTGACGGCCGCGCTCCGCCGCGGCCGCACCCGCCTCCTCGTTTTCGCGCTCCTCGTTTTCGCGCTGCCCTCCCTCGCCGAAGTGCGCACCTGGCGCGCGGACATCC
>JAFUXX010000179.1 GCA_017476965.1 Kiritimatiellia bacterium
CCGCGCTCGCGGGCGCGGTCCGCCACGTACCGCTCCAGGCGGCCGATGGCGACGGACTTCATCGGGTCCTTGAAGATTTTGCCGACGGTGCAGCCCTTCATGCACTGGCGCTCCTGCGGGCAGACGCGGCCGCAGACGCTCGGCAGGAGGCTCTCCTCGCGGATCACGGCGAACGCGCGGGCGTCGTCGCCGTCCGCGACGGCCTTGACGAACCGCGGCACGTCGATCGAAACGGGGCAGCCCGCGGTGCACGGCTTGGCCGGGCACTGCAGGCAGCGCGAAGCTTCCAGGCGCGCCATTTCCTCCGTGTAGCCGAGAGCGACCTCGCGCATGTTGCCGATGCGCTCCGAAGGCGGCTGCGACGGCATAGGAACCTGATCGTGAATCGTCATGTTGTCTCCCTGCGTGCGTTCGGCGGGGCTGTCCCGCCGGTCAGTACCTTTCGTCCACGCCGCCGACGACGATGTCGAGGTCCGCGACGTCTTCGACCTTGTCCACGCGGCCGCCCTTGATCCACACGATGCGGTCGGAGGCCTTGAGCATCTTGAAGTCGTGGGTCGCCGAAATCACGGTGACACCCTGCGAGCGGCAAAGCCCGCCCATGAGTTCGATTATCTCCGCGCCGGTCTTCTGGTCGAGGTTGGCCGTGGGTTCGTCGGCCAGGATGATCGACGGGTCGTTGGCGAGCGCGCGGGCGACCGCTATGCGCTGCTGCTGGCCGCCGGAGCATTCGCCGGGCAGGTGGTCGAGCCGGTGCGGCAGGCCGACGAGCTCCAGCATCTCGCGGGCCCGGGCCCGGGCGCGGGCCTCGGGAACGCCGAGGAAGGTCATGGGCAGCATGACGTTGCCTGTCGCGGTCAGCCACGGGACGAGGTTGTACGACTGGAACACGTACCCGATGTGGCGGCAGCGGAAATACGAAAGCTGCGAAGACGCGAGCGAAGGCAGCGACACGCCGCCGACGGAAATCTCGCCGGCTGTTGGCACGTCGAGCGCGCCGATCATGTTGAACAGCGTCGACTTGCCCGAGCCGGACGGCCCCATGATCGAAACGTACTCGGCGCGGTACACGTCGAGGTTGATCTTGTCGAGGGCGTACACGGTCTCGCCGCCCTTGGTGAAGACCTTGTCCACCCCGCGGACGCGCACCAGCACCTCCTTGCCCGGCGGCGGGGGCGGCGGCTCGTATGGCTTGTTCAACGCCTGTCTCCGTAGTTGCGGTCGATCCATTCGCGGTACGCGCCGGTCCGCACGGAATCGACCCATTCCGCGTGGGAGAGGTACCAGAGCACGGTCTCGCGGAAGCCGGACTCCGCGTCGTGCGCCGGTTTCCAGCCGAAATCGCGCTCCAGCTTCGAGCAGTCGATGGCGTAGCGCCTGTCGTGCCCGGGCCGGTCGGCCACGTGGACGACGAGGGACGAGCGCGGCGCGCCGGACGGCAGCGGCGCGGGCGCGAGGGCGTCCACGAGGGCGCAGACGCGCGCCACGACGTCGGCGTTGCGCATTTCGCAGCGGCCGCCCACGCAGTAGGTCTCGCCTTCGGCGGCGCGCCGCATCACGGTCCATATCGCGGCGCAGTGGTCCTCCACGTGCAGCCAGTCGCGAACGTTGAGGCCTTCGCCGTAGACGGGAAGCGGCTTGCCTTCGAGCGCGTTCAGCACCATGAGCGGCACGAGTTTCTCCGGGAACTGGTACGGGCCGTAGTTGTTGGAGCAGTTGGTGATCGTGACGGGCAGGCCGTACGTGTCGCGGAACGCGCGCACGAGATGGTCGCTCCCGGCCTTGGACGCCGAATACGGGCTGTGCGGGGCGTAAGGAGTGGTTTCGGAGAAGAACCCCGTCGGGCCGAGCGAGCCGAACACCTCGTCCGTCGAAACGTGGTGGAAAAGCTTGAACGCGCCGCCGCGCGCCCGCGCCGCCTGGAGGAGATTGAGGGTGCCGAGGACGTTCGTTTCGACGAACGCGGCGGGCTCGCGGATGGAGCGGTCCACGTGCGACTCGGCGGCGAAGTGCACGACGCAGTCCACGTCGAACTTCTCCATCGCAGCGCCGACCGCCGCCGCGTCCCGGATGTCGGCGTGGACGAACTCGTAGCGGCCGCCCTCCGCCGCGGCGACGTCGTCGAGATTGTGGCGGTTGCCCGCGTAGGTGAGCGCGTCGAACACGACGACGCGCCCGGAGAATTCCGGTCTCGAAAAGACGTGACGCACGAAGTTGGAGCCGATGAACCCGGCCCCTCCCGTGACGAGGATGTTCTGGAACTGTCGCATGCCCCCGATTATACCCCATGCCCCGCCGCCGCGCAAACCTCGCGCGGCGGGGATGGAAAGAGGCGTCAAAGGCCGGAAAAACGGACCTTGTGGAGCTTGGAAGGACAGTCGTCGCCGCAATCCTCGGCGATCCAGACGCACCCGCGGGCCGGGTCGGCGCAAACGCCTTCCGGGTTCCAGTCCGCGAAACTCCCGAGCGGGTACGAGGCGAGCAGCCGCGTCGCGCCGCCGTCGAACAGGTAGAGAGTGTACGGCAGGTACTCCGGCCGGTTGCGGTTGGAGTTGGAGTCGAGCGCCCAGAGACGGTCCGCTCCCGGCTCCCGGCACAACCCCGCGATTTCGGAAATCGTCGGCACGACGGAGCGCAGGCTCCGCTTGTCCGCCGTCTTTTCGCCCGAAAGCGAGTACTCCCAAAGCGTGGCGCCGGTCTGCGCGCCGAGGTACAGCCGCCCGCGGTACCAGGTCAACCCTTCGAGCCCGGAGTTGCCCATCCCCTTGGCTTCCTCGACGTCGAAAAGCGGGACCGCCTCCTTGTACGGCGGGGAAATGCGCAGCACTGCGGACGGCTCGTCGCAGACGTAAAGATCGCCGGTCTCGGGATCGATCGTCAGGCCCTCGAAGTCTCCCGCCACGGCCCAGAGCAGCTCGTACGATCCGTCGAAGCCGATTTTGTAGAAATGGCCGTTGTCGCCGACGCCCCACAGGAAGTCGCCGTCCTTGGAAAGGCAAATCCCGGAAAGCTCGACCACGTAGTCCTTCTCGCTGCGGCGCAGGACGAACGTTTCGTGGCCTTCCATCACGGGAACGCCGGCCGGGGTTGCTGATGCGACGGCGGCGGGAGTGGCGGCGGGAGCTGGAGCGGCGGCGGAAGCGGTGCCGGGGGCCGCCGCGGGGGTGTCGGCGACGACCTGGAAAGCGGCGGCGAAAGCCGCCGCGGCAACCGGAAGACGAACTGAAAAACGGGAGGGTGCTTTCATGCGCCCGATTATACCGTGACGGCAGAAACTCCGCAAATCGGCGCGGAGCGGCCGGCCGAGATTATTCGCGTGAAATGCGCGCAAACGGAGGTTTTTGTGCGCGAAACGAAAGTACCGAAAAGCATGAAAAAGGGTACATTCGACGCGTAAAAGGATTGTCGGCGTCGCGGAGCGGGTTCCGTCGGCCGTCGGCAACGACAACGGACCGAAAACAATGAACCCAAATCCCGGCAAATCCACGGTTTCGATTCTTTCGGCGGCGGCGTTCTTGACCGCCGCGAGCGCCTTCGCCACGCTCCCGGCGGACGTCGCCACGACCTACTACTGGCAGAAACCCAGCAACGAATGGGGCTCGTGGGACTACGCCAGCAACTGGCGCACCGGAGCCGAGGACGGCGATGCGGCATCCGGACCTCCAGGACAGGACGACTACATCTACGGCGAAAAGAACGGATTCAGGCGCAACTACGACCTGGACGACGGCGATTGGACGATTGCCGGATGGGAAACGACGGGCGACTGGAACCGCCACTACGTCACGTTCCGCAACGGCACCATCCGGCTGACGGGCGACAAGTGCGTGACGCACAGCGACACCGTGACGCTCGAATCCGGTTCCAACCTCGTCTGGGAAAAAGGCTCGCTCTACTACGCCTCGCGCGGCCACGGCGCCGAGGACCAGTGGTACGTCCGCTCGGGCGCGTCGCTCGCGATGTACGGCACGTTCCTCATGTGGAACGTCAGGATAAACGTCGACGAGGGGGCGGACATGGTCCTCGCGCCCGAAAAGATCGGCTTCTCCGGCGCATCTTGGTTCCCGGGGATAATCGCGAACAACGGGACTCTCAAGATTCCCCACGGCCTTTCGTTCGAATACGTCATCGACCCGGAAACAGACTTGGACAGTCCGGTGGACAAGGGTCTTTTCACGCTCCAGCAGCAGGGCGGCGTCCTCGAAATCGGCGGCCCGGTTTCCAAGAACTCCTGCGAAGGCACGTACACGGTGAACATTTCCGGCGGCACGGTCCACGCCACCGGCGACGTGTCTCTCGACGTGAGCAACACGATCTTTTCCGGCGACGCGACGCTCGACGTGGACGAAGGCGCCACGCTCGACGCCGGCGACTCCGCCTACGACGGCTCGGTCGCGCTCGTCAAGACCGGCGCCGGCGCTCTCGTGCTGCACGACGTGCCGGATTCCCTGACCGTCCAATCCGGCGCGGTTTCGTTCCGCGGCGCGACCGCGACGCAGATGTCCAAGCTCGCTCTCGCCGCCGGCACGGTATTCGAAACTCCGCTCCCGAATCTCCGGATCGACTCGATTCCGACATTCGCCGGAACGCTGGCGATCACCAAACCCGGACTTTACGTCCGCACCGCCGCCTCCGCCGCCGCGCGCGTGACTGTCGATCTCTCCGGTTTCACGCCGGGAAGCGTCGTTGCCACGACTCCTGACTCCGCGCTGCGCGCCAAGATCAAAACCGCGGCCGAAGCGGCCGCGGCGGAAAACGGGATGTCGATCGCGCTCGACGGGCAGAGCGTCGTCGTCGCCATCACCGCCGAAACTCCCGTGTTCGAATCCACGACCGTACGCGACATGGCGAACGCGGCGGGGTGGAGCACAGGCTCGGTCCCGGCCGCCGGAGCCGACGTTCTGGTGAAAGGCGTCGGCGTCATGGCCGAATACACGCCAGAAACGCCGCAATTCGGTTCGATTTCCGTGCTCGACGGCGCCAAACTCGTTTTGCGCCGACTTCCCGGATCGACGTCGATCGATTTCGGCCAAAATTCGGGACTCGTCGTCGGCACGGGGATCGAAATTGAATTCGCCTCCGCGCCGGCGGCCGACTCGCTCGCGCTCGAACCAGGTTCGCGGCTGGTCGTCGCGGACGGATCCAGCTTCACGATGCCGGCGACGTTCGCCGCGACTGCGACGGGCGTCGCCGACCTGCCGGAAATCGACGTCGGCGACGGAGCCGTGCTATCCGTCCCGGGCGGATTCAAGTTCCGCAACGTCAAGCTCGACCTGCGCGGATCGGTCGAAGCGTCGTCCGACGGGCCGCTGACGTTCGGCTACGCCGCCGCGGGCGAAACCGCGTGGTTCGGCATGTACGCCTCCAACGCCACGATCCGCGCGCGCAACAACGTCTCGAAGCGCGGCGGCTCGAACTTGCGGTTCTTCTGCCCGGAAGACGGCGGCCGCGTCGTTCCGGCCGCCAAGACGGAATTCCACGGCACGGCGTTCGTCCGCACCGGCAACGACGGTTTCGATTTCGGCGTTCTGAATCCCGAAGAGATCGACGTCGAGATCGAGCTCGCGGATTCGTCGTTCGATTCCGACTTCGATCTCGCGATCTCGGGCGGCGTGCGCCTCGTGGCGCGCGACGGCACGACGATCCGCAAGCGCACCTACAGCATCCAGAACGATTCGAGCAACGTGACCGTTTCCGGGCGCGGGGTGCTGGATCTGGAGGACGGCTCGTTCTTCATGTTCCAGATTTCCGGCAACGGCAACGGCCAGAACGGATGCCTCAAGCTCAAGCCGTCGCAGGACGGATACGAGTCGCTCGTGATCGGCGACGGCGCGCGCGCCTCGTACTTCACGCTCTCGAAGGCCGCCGCCGACCTCGACGGCAACCGCGGCACGATCGTGCTCGGCAACGGCGTGTTCGAAGTCGCGACGCCGACATGGTACGGCCTGTGGCGCCACTGCCGGGCGTTCGAAGGCTCCCGCGAAGTGCGCATCGAGGACGGCAAGACGTTCCTCTACCGCCGCGCGTCGATTTCGCAAGAGGGCGATTCGCAGTCCGGCGACAACCACGCGTACGTGTTCGACCTCGCGGATTTCACGGGGACGGGCGACCTGCGCTTCTGCAACGTCTACTCCGGCAAAACGCTCGACGTCACGATCTCCAACGCGATGACGCGCGCCGGCGGCACGGTTTCCGCGGAAGCCGACCACGACAACTGCGCGACGCGCCTCCGCTTCTTCGACGGCTCGGCGTGGGGCGGCACCGTCGAGTGGAACGACGAATCGACGTTCCTCGCCGGTCCCGAGGTCGAGACCGCCGATCCCGAGCGCAAAATCCCCGGCCCGGCGGAAGTCGCGTTCGGCGGACTGCACCTTGCCACGGACATTTCGATCCGCGTCTGGGAAGACGGGCGCAGCGACCTCGTGAACGTCGGCGCGGGCGGAATCACCGGCGGCGGGAAAATCAAACTCGCGCTCCAGGACGATTTCGAACTCGACGACGGCCCGAGCTGGCTCGTCGCCCGCGTCCCGGCCGGCACCGCCCTCCCCGCCGTGGAACAGAAGCTCTACAAGCTCATCCCCGAACCCACCCCCGGAAAATCCGGCTGCTGGGACGTCTGGGCCCGCCAGGCGATCACGATGATCCTGCTCAAGTAGCCGCAGCGCGAACGGAGGGTTTGTGGTACAATCGGCCGCATGAAACGCACACCGATGTTTGCGGCGGCTCTCGCGGCCGCGGTTTTCGCGGCGGAGGCGGCGGGCAGGCCCGCAGGTCCGGCCGACGCCGAACCCGTTCCTTCCCCCGCCCCGGACAGCGCGATGCACGCGCTCCGCGTGGCGAACTGGAACGTCGAAAACCTGTTCGACGCGGTCGAAAACCAGGAGAAGGATCCCGAGACCCAAAAGGCCCCGGACTGGGAGTTCACGCCGCAGTCGTGGCGGCACTGGACGGAGTCGCGCTACCGCACGAAGCTGGAGCGCCTCGCCTGGGCGATCGACAAGATGAAGCCCGACGTCCTCGCCGTGGAGGAAGTGGAGAACCGCGCGACGGTCGACGCCCTCGTGGAGACGCTCCGCGAAAAGCACGGCTGGACGCTGCCCCACGTCGCCCACGAAGAGTCGAACGACCACCGCGGCATCGACGTGGCGATCCTCTCCCGCTACCCGATAGTGTCGCAGCGGTACCTGCCGAAGACCGGCCCGCGCGGACTGCTCCGCGCGGACGTCGACGCCGACGGCGCGCGGCTCGTCGTGTTCGCCCTGCACTGGAAGAGCCAGCTCGGCGACAAGTCGGTGAACGCCGCGGTGCGCCGCAACGAGGCGGAGTCGCTCCGAAAGGCGTTCGCCGACGCGCTCGCCGAAAACCCCGACGCCGCGATCGTCGCCCTCGGCGACTACAACGAAATGGTGAACGGGCTGGCGCAGGTCTCCGGCCTCGAAACGGTCGAAACCCGCGCCGAAGCGCTCGAATCGGCGAACGCCGGGCCCGAAGGCTTCCGCCCGTACAACCTCGTGAACGACATCCCCGAGGAACGCCGCGGCACGTTCTTCTGGAACCAGTCCCACGCCTGGAACACGCTCGACGGCATAATCGTCGCCCCGCGCATGCTCCTGCCGGCGGAAGAATCCGGCCCCGTTTGGCGCGCGTCCGATCCCGCGGCGACCGCGGGTTTCGCAGTCCCCGAAATGCGCTGGCACGACGGCCGCCCGAACGCCTACCGCCGCAGCCGCAAGTACGCGTCCGGCTCCGGCGGCGACGAGGTAGAGGGCGAAACTTCCTACACCGGCTACTCCGACCACTTTCCGCTCGTCACCGTGCTCGCGCGCGTCGAACAAGCCGCACCCGCGGCGGCGGACGAAACCGCCGAGGAAGCCCCCGCGCCGGAAAGCGCGGAGGAGTCCACCGCCCCCGAAGCGGCGGCGGAAGACGGAGAAGAAGCCGCGCAGGCGGCTTGACCGGCGCCGATGGACGCAAATCCGCCCAGCGTCCGCAAGGAGGAACTGCTCCGCGCGAGGATGGCGAGTCTAGGCATATCCGAGGACGAGCTCGTCGAATCGTTCGTCCGCGGATTCGGTCCGGGCGGCCAGAAGGTCAACAAGACTTCGTCGTGCGTGCGGCTCTCGCTCCCGCGGCTCGGAATCGAAGTCAAGTGCCAGCAGTCGCGCTCGCTCGCGCTCAACAGGTACCGCGCGCGGGAGGAAATCTGCGAAAAAGTCGCGGAAGCGGTCGCCGGCGAGAAGAGCCGCCGCCGCGCGGAGGAGGAGAAAATCCGCCGCCAGAAACGCCGCCGCTCGCGCAGGGCCAAGGCGAAAATGCTCGCCGACAAGCGGGCCAACTCCGAAAAGAAAGCGCTGCGCAAAGCCCCGAGTCCGGAATGAAAACCGCACCGTTCCGCAACGTCCTCGTCACCGGCGCCACGAGCGGAATAGGCGAAGCCGTGGCAGTCCGCCTCGTGCAGTCGGGCGCGAAAACCGTATTCTTCTGCGGGCGCGACGAAGCGCGCCTCGCCGCGGCCGCGGAGCGCCTGCGCGCGCTGGGGGCG
>JAFUXX010000180.1 GCA_017476965.1 Kiritimatiellia bacterium
CCCGGCGAGCGCGCCCTCCCCGGTTTTTCCACGGCAAACAGGGCGCAGGAAACGAGCACCGCGAGCGATGCCGCGAGGCGAAGCGCCGGCGCGCAGCGGCCGCGGGCGGAAGCGGAATCGCGGCGGACCCACGTGGACAGGCGCGCGAGAAGCCGCGACCGGGCGACGAGCCACGCCGTGCCGACCGCGCCCCAGAGCAGACTCAGGGCGACGGCGGCGGGAAAAGCGGAATCGGGCGCGGGCGGAGGCATGGCCGCGATTTTAGCCGGAAGAGGCTTCGTCCGCAAACGGATTGTGCGGCGAAAGGCGGCAAAAGGAGGAACGGGAACGCTCCGGAACCCGGAAGAGGGCGGAGAACCAGTTCATTTCGTTGGTGCGGCACGCTTTCGCCGCTTGCGCGAGAATCGCGTCTTTCGATGCGGCTCCCGCGCGATGGCAGCAGGAAACGGCAAGGGCCGTCTCGACGGCGACGAGAAAAATCAATCGGGTTCGTTTCATGGCGACCATCCGCTCAGAACTTCTTTCGCGGCCCGGACTCCGGACCGGTCTACGATGAAAAGCAAGTCACGGTTCCGGGCCGCGAGATAATCGAAATGGAACACCTCCCCGTCGTCGGAATACAGACAATCCGGGACACCGAACGTTTCCACGACATTTGTCCACGGCTTGGAGACGAATCGCTGGATCGTTTTGTGGTTTTCGTCCGGGAAAAGAGGCCGTTTCATGTGCGGAACCGGAAAGCTGCTCCGGAACGCCCGGTATCGCGGGGTCGAATAAGAGGCAAAACAGCGCGGCTCGCCGGGATTTTCGCCTTTCGCGACGGAATAGTCGCCGAGAAACTCGTAGATTCCCGGGAGTTTTCCGTGGATCGTACCGCCCACCGAAACGGCGTCCCGCCACGCCTTTCCCTGCTCCGATGAGTAAGCGGCCCGGGCGTTTTCGAGTCCACGGACGATTCCGTCCATGACGTCTCCGACGTCGTCGCATTCCGTGGGACCGGAGAACAGCAGGAAAGCCGCCCCGCGGCCAGCACGGCGGCCGCGGCGAAAATAAACAAGAGTTTTTCAATTTTTGTTTTCATGGTTTTATTGCATGGGGATATACCTGTCTACGATGGTGGAAGTCGGGGCTCGGAGAACGGGGCGTTTTTCGATTCCTGCCACTCTCGGAAAACGTCTCATTCTGCGACTCGTTCTCGACATCGCCCCGCGAAGCCCCAAATAATCACATTGAATGACGGGAGAATTGTCTGCGAACAAGTAAAGATTTTCAAAATCGTATTCTTCTTCCAGCGGGTCTCTGGAGAGCCAACGGCCGGAGGCGTGGTCGTAGGCGTTGGAGACGACGAAGCGGACGCCGCCGGTGGGGGCGGTTCGGTCGATGGCGGCGACGAGGCGGTTCTCGGCGTCCCACGCGTATTCGAAGCGCGCGTCGGAAACCAGGTTGCCGTCGGCGTCGTATGCGAAGCGTTCGGGCGAGCGCGGGACGTACGATTTACCAAATGCTTTACTCATCGGCATTTCCAAATTGCGCTTCGTGCGTCCTGTACGATTCGTCGATGTGCGACAAATGCCATTCGAGCAAGTGGATCAGATTCGTCGGATTTTCGGGAGAGTCTGGCAGCTTTCTGCAGCTCGCCAATTCGTTTGTCATGCAGGACAAAAACAGTTCATGATGCCTTTTGTTTCTCTGTTGCGTTTCAACGACGATCTCGAACGGCTCCTTGAAATACTTCCTGTCGAATACATTCCGGAATACCGATCCGACGGCCGTATTCGAAGTTTTTGCGTCAAATAAAAGAAATTGAATCGTAGAACCAGGAAAATCAAACGTCACTGGGGTTCCATTCGTGACATGGAGACATATCATGCCTCTCGATTTTTCAAGCCCGAACAAAATGTCCAGAGGAATCCAAGTGCCATCGGAGACAATCAACACCATGTCGGATGGTCCAGGACGAACCTCATCCCGAATTGTCAATTTGTACTTTCGCGAAAATGCGCAACTTGAACAAAACCACGCAATTGGCACGGAAATGGACACGACAATGTATGCCAGAAAATTTCTTCCGTTGGACGGTATTTTCTTTCCAAAGACGTTTTTCATTCGCAACAATTCCTCTTCGAGAGTTCGTTGACATGTTGCCGGACCGTAGTCAGGGTCCCGTTTTCATCGACAAACGGGACGTTCATCATTTGGTCGACACCATGATGATCTATTGTCCTTCCGTCCGGATCAATCGCAGGAATGTTCAAGTCGGCATCTGATTCGTAATTCCATTGCCCGCCTCCAGAGGCGACCATATTGTTGTTCCTTGCCGGAACTCCAAGCCCGGACCAAATGCCTCCCAACAACCACCCAACCACGGGAATGTCGAAAATCACGTCTTCAATCCCTGTAGGCTGGTATACATTGGTCCATTCGTCGATGTTGCCGGTTTTGGGCGACGAACCGAGCCATGTGTCCGGATCAAAATGGCTGACAGGATCCAGCGTGACGACGAAAATGCACGAGCACGGCAAGTCTCCAAGTTCGGCGGCGACATCCATTGCCGTATCTCCGCCGTAACTGTGCCCGATAATGACAAGCGGTTCGCACGGATGAGATCTCGCGTAATTCTTGAGGTGGTTGACGATTTCTTGGTGTTGTTTGTTGTCGAAAGATTGGGACGCACCGACCATTTTTCCGAAAGGGCCGAGTTGTTTCATCGTTCGCTCTCCGGCACCGCCAATGTAAATGGTATACAGCCCGAGCGAGTCAACCTTTCTGGTTGGACTGTTTTCGACAAACAGCAGTACGTTTATCCCGCCCCGATATCAACTAGCCAGCGCAACACCCGCTGCGCACCCGGCATCCATCGGGGTTTTCTTGCGGACGAAGCGGAGAATACCAGATTCCCGACCCGGCATCAAGCGTGTTTTCGGGGCGGTGGACAGGGCGGAAGACGCG
>JAFUXX010000181.1 GCA_017476965.1 Kiritimatiellia bacterium
ACGAGGCGGAGGGCGCGCTCGGCGGTCGGCATGTCGGCGAACGCCGCCTGGGCGGCCTCCGCCAGCGGGATGCGCAGGTAGCCGCCGTCGTCGAGCGAACCGGCGATCTGCTCCGCCACGGCGCGGACCGCGGGCGGGGCCGACGACGCCGCGATCTGGAGGCGCAGGTGTTCCTGGAGCGACTCCTCCGCGCGGATCGAGTCGAAGAGGAACTGGCGGCGCTCCTCGGCGTCCGGGTCGTACTCGTTGTTGCCGCCGTCGGCGTAAAGGTCGTCCGCGCCGTCCGCGCCGAGAGTCGAAAAGTCGCCGAGCTCGACGCGGGCGGGAGCGTCTTCCGGAGAAGACGGAGAATCGGGGGAATCCGGAGAATCGGGAGAACCGCCGGCGCCGTCCCAGTCGGCGCGGGCGGCGTCGATCGAAGGGGCGGGAGGCTCCTCCACGTCGAGGAGGGGATTCGCCTCGGCCTCCTTGCGGATCAAGGCGCGCAGGGACTGGGCCGGAGCCTGC
Organism: Kiritimatiellia bacterium; assembly: GCA_017476965.1. Lineage (GTDB taxonomy): Bacteria > Verrucomicrobiota > Kiritimatiellia > RFP12 > UBA3636 > UBA3636. The sequence continues at coordinate 508 of JAFUXX010000181.1, forward strand.
AACAAGTCGAGGCCCTGGCGCATCTGCGGCGCCAGGGTCTGCAGTTGCCTCTGGCTTTGGCTCTGCGTAAGCCCGAGCATGGCCCGGAGCCTATTCGGGACGGGGCCCCGCGTCAAGCGAAAAAATCCCCGGCCGGTCGCTTTACGCGCGGCGCTGTTTCGGGTACAATCCTCCTCGCCGGGGGGCGTGGCGCCTCCCCGCGAATCGAAGTTTTCCACCGGGAGGTTCCCAATGCGCCGCCGCCACCGCCTTCAGCCGCTGTTTTTCACCGCCGCCGTGTTCGCCGCCTTCGGCGCGCGCGCCGCATCCGTCTCGGCAGACTCCGCCCGCCAGGCCGCGCGGGAATGGGCCCGCGTGCGCGGTTCGGGGGATTCCGGCGCCTCCTACGTCGCGGCGGACGCGACGGTGCGCCCCGTCGTCTCGGGCGGCGAAACCGTCGCGCACGTCGTGGACCTGGCCGGAGGCGGCAGCGTCCTGATGGCCGCGGATTCGGAGCAGTCTCCCGTGATCGCCTTTTCGCCGTCGGCACGCCTTTCGCTCGACGAAGGCAGCCCGCTGCTGGCGCTCGTCGAGAAGCGCGTCGCGCGCAGGAGCGCGGCCGGGTTCAAATCGCGCTGGGATTCGCTTCTCTCCGCCAAGGCGCCGGCCGCCGCCGCCGCCAAGGGCATCCGCGAAACCTCGGATTTGATCGACGACGTCTGCGTGGCCCCGATGCTCTCCACAAAGTGGGGCCAGGCCGAAGTGGAGTTTTACGCGGAGGCGGACGACGGCGAGGGCGGCTCGTCGTACGTCCTGGTCACGCAAAACGTCTACAACGTCCACACGCCCAACAACTGGGTCTGCGGGTGCGTCGCCACTGCGATGGCGCAGATCATGTACTTCAACCGCTGGCCGGAGGAGCCGATACCGCAGTTCACTTCCGAAATCTCCGTCGGCGGCGCGTGGAAGCGCATCACGTTCCCGGCGAGGGAGCCGGAATGGACGTTCGACTGGGATTCGATGGCCGAAATCCCGGAGGAGTCGTTCCCGGAGATGGACGAAGACGCGCGCACCACCGCGGCGGACGCCGTCGGCTGGCTTACCTACGTCTGCGGCCTTTCCGTCCACATGATGTACACCGACGACGAGTCCGGCTCCTACGCCGCGCACGCCGCGGCGGCGCTCCGCGACCGCTTCGGCTACGCCTGCGCCCGGTCCGTCGCCTCGTACAACGGCCTGCCGTACTCCGACATGGTGCGCACGATCGGCTCCAACCTCGACCTGGGGCTGCCGGTGCTCCTCGGCATCAGCGGGAACATGGGCGGCCACGCGATCGTGTGCGACGGCTACGGCTACGTGACCGACGGCGGCAAGCACGACCCCACGCTGTACTACCACCTCAACATGGGGTGGGACGGGCAGAACGACGTCTGGTACGCCCTCCCGGCGATCGACGTCCGCGAAGGCGCCGGCTTCTCCGAGGTGGACGACATCGTGTTCAACATCTTCAAGGAGGACGTATACGGCAACGGCGGGCTGGACGAAATCTTCTCCGGCCGCGTCCTCGGCTCGGACGGCGCCCCGGTCGCCGGCCTGACCGTCAAGCTCCTGGCCACGAGCCACTCCGACGACGCGGAAGAAACCAGCTTCTCCACGGTCTCCTCCGACCGCGGCGTGTACGCTTTCCGCGTCCCGAAGCAGCAGTACTGCACGAGCAGCGTGAAGTTCAAGCTCAGCGATGACTCGGAGTACGGCAGCATTTCGGAGTCGACTTCCGCGACCCTGACCGGCTACAAGGAAACGGTCCAGCTCAAGACGCCCGGCGGCTGCGCCAACGTCTGGGACGCCGAGCTCGTCGTGGATCCCTCGGGCAACGGCACGGCCGAATCGATCCCCGAAGCCGTCGGCAACAAGCGCCTCTCGTTCCGCGTCTCCGGCGACGCCGACTGGTTCGGCTGCGCCGCGACCGGCTCCCCCTACACGGCCGAATACTCCGCCCAGAGCGGCAAGATCGGCGACTCCGGCGTTTCCTCCGTCTCGACGACGATCGACGTGGCGGACACCAACACCGTCTCCTTCGCGTGGATGACGTCCTGCGAATCCGGCGCCGACCACCTCCGCGTGTACGTGGACGGCGAGGAGTTCGACCGCGCTTCCGGCGCCACGCCGTGGACGCTCGTCGAAATCCCGCTCGAAGCCGGCACGCACGTCGTGAAGTGGGAATACGCCAAGGACGAATCGCTCTCCAAGCGCGACGACGCGGTGTGGGTGGACGCCGTGAAGCTCGCCGTCGGCAACGCCTCCGACTTCCAGATCTGGATGGAGGACAACTTCCCCGGCGACGCGGACGCTTCCAACTACCTCGACCGCGGCCGCGACGACGACGACGACGACGGAATGTCCAACCTCGAAGAGTACATCGCCGGCACAGATCCGAACGAAGCGGACGACAGGCTCCGCATCACCCGCATCGAAAAGGGCGACGGCACGGCCGAAATCGAGTGGGCGCCCGACGGCAAGGAAGGCCGGACCTACACCGTGCAGACCTCGCCCGAAATCGGCGAAGGGGCGTCGTGGACGGACGAAGCCGCCGGGGTCGCGAGCCCGTGGACGGACGAAGCCGCCGACGGCGACGCCAAGTTCTACAAGATCAAGGTCGAATTCCCGGTCGAGGACTACGAGTAGCGGTCCCGGCCGAATGGGGTCCGGCGCAAAGGCCGGTCCCGAAAGGAAGAACCGCCGCCGGCGCGCTGCGCCTGCGGCGGTTCCTTTTTCGTTGCTTGCCGCGAGCCGACCCGAGGGGATCCGGCGGGCGGCCTTGCGCTACTTCTTCGCCTGGATCCAGAGCGTCTGGCCGGAGCGGATCTTAGCGGCGTCCTTGATCCCGTTGTCGGCCATGATCGTCTGCACCGGGACTCCGAACGCGGCGGAAATCTGCGAAAGCGTCTGTCCGGGCTCCACGACGTACTCG
>JAFUXX010000182.1 GCA_017476965.1 Kiritimatiellia bacterium
AGTCGTACGTCTCCGCGCGCTTGCCGTTGCGCTCGACGTAGGCGGTCCGTCCGTCCGGGTAGGCGTACGTGGCGCTTGTTTCGCGGAGGGCTTCCGCGCCGCGGACGGTCGCGACGACGGAAAGGCCGTCCGCGGTATCGTGGAAATGCCGCGTTTCGACGCCATGGACGTCGGTTTCCGACACGACGCGTCCGGCGGCGTCGTAGGTGCGCTGCGTCCCGGTGCGGAGAGCGCCCGCGGTCGTGACGGAGGAAACGACATGGCCGAGGGCGTCGAGCGCGTTGGTCGTGGCGACCGCGGCCCCGGTGATCGGATCGACGGAAACGGACGCGACGCGGCGGCCGAGGGCGTCCTGCGAGAATCCGGTCCGGACGCCGAGGGCGTCCACGGACGCGGTCTGGAACGCCCCCGCCCATTCGCGCGCCGTGCGCGAACCGGTGGAAGCGACGGTGGCGGTTTCGCGGCCGAGCGCGTCGCGGATGGTTTCGGTCCACGAAACGGGCCGCCAGTCCCCCGGGGCGGTGCAGACGGCGGTTCCGCGGTAGACTTCCAGCCGCCCGGTGCGGCGGACGACGGTCGTTTCGCGCGTGGTGCGCAGCGGTACGCCGCCGTCGAGTGCGGCCGGGAAGCCTTCGGGATCGAGGCCGGAACTTTCGCGCGTGCCGCGGATCGCGACGGAGCGGAAATACGGGCCGCCGCGGCGGGGCGAAAAGACGCCGGGGGCGCCGTCCGCTCCGGGCGTCCAGTCCCCGGAGCCGTAGGACCACTGCGTCACGGCGCCGTCGGGGGCGATCGTGCGCTCGGGCAGGCGGGAGCAGGGCCGGGCGGTCGTTTCCGGCATTTCGAAGCGGACGGAGCGCGGATTGCGCGGATCGCTCCACGCGGCAAGCAGGTTCGTTTCGGCCGGGTCGAGCAGGCGCACGGTTTCGGTGCGGACGTAGTCCATCGCGTCGCGCGAAACGTGGCGGAGCGTTTTGGAGACGGGGACGCCGCAAACGAGCAGCGTTTCGACGCGGGGAATGGCGGCGTCGGCCGTGCCGTCGTCGGGCGCGTCGGACGCGGCGGGGAAGCCCGGCGGGTCGAACGCGCGGAGCGTCTCGCGGCACGGATCGGAGGGGCCGCCTCCGAGCCAGCCGGTGCGGGTGCGGACGCGGCGGCCGAGATCGTCGTATTCGTACGCTTCCCATCCGCCGTCGGGGCCTTGGCGGGAAAGCAGGCGGCCGAGGACGTTCGTGAGCGTTTCGTCGCGGCACCATTCCCGCCTCGTCGTGCGCGAAAGGCCGTCCGGATCGACGGTTTCGACGAGCGGCAGGTCGCGGCCCCCGTGCGTCCAGACGGTCGTGCGGACGCGGCGCACGGGCGCGCCGCCGGCGTCGAAGACCGTTTCGTCGCGCAGGGCGGTGCCGGAGGCGTCGGGCGCGGTGGCGAGCAGTTCCGCGCGGGTGCCGTCGGGGAACGCGAGCGAAAGCGTGTCGCCCGTGCGCCCGTATTCCCACGCGCGGGACGGCGATCCTGAACGCGTTTCGACGAGGCGGACGCGCTCGGAAGCGCGGGAAGGGCCGGACCGCTCGATGCGCCACGAGGCGAAGGGGGCGGCGCCGGGTGCCGCTTCGTACGCGAAATTCGTCACCACGACGCTCCAGCGCGGGTTTTCGGCAAACGCGGTCGCGTACGGGAAGTGCGGCGGGAGGACCGAGAAGGAATCCCACTGTTCCGTGGCGAGATTCCACGCCAGATACGGCGCGGGCGCGGCGGGGACGCGCACGACGCCGCCGGTCGGATAGAACGCCACCTCCAGCGCGTCGGCGCCGTCCGGAGTCAGCAGCACGTCGCATTCCGGCGCGCGGACGAACCGGAGAGGGCCTTCCACGAGCGTGTCGGGCGTTTGCGGAGCGCCCGGACCGCCGGAAAAGCCCCAGCCGCGGACGGCACGGCATTCCTTGAACCCCGGGCCGGGCTGCAGCGCGATCGAGGCCGGGGACGCATAGGCGGCGCGGCCGCCGTCCGGCGTTGCGGGCATTTCGTTTCCGTCCATGGCCAAGGCGCCGACCGAACGACCCGCGGACGACGACCCCAGCGACGCCGTCCAGCGCAGACCGGGAAACGGTGCCGGGGCTTCCGGGCCGTCGCCCCCGCTTCCGCTTCCCCCCGGGCCGCCCGTGCCGGGCGGCGATGGCG
>JAFUXX010000183.1 GCA_017476965.1 Kiritimatiellia bacterium
CCTGCGCGGCGGCCTTTTCGCGCGAGTGCTGCGGCTCCCGGCGGCGGAGTTCGACCGCACGACGCGCGGCGAGTTCATGAGCCGCCTGGCGAACGACACGCCGATGGCGGGCGACACGCTCGGGCAGGGCGTGCTGCAGTTCGCGGCGTCGTGCTTCACGCTCCTCGGCACGTTCGCGTACATGGTCTGGATCAGCCCGGCGCTGTCGCTCCTCGCGTGCGCCGCGCTCCCGCTTTCGTTCCTGGCCGGGCGCGCCCTCGTGCGCGTTTCGCGCCGCCTCTACCGCGAGCGCCAGAAGGCGATAGGCGAGCTCAACGCCTTCGCGGAGGAAATGGTGTCCGGCCAGCGCACGGTGCAGGCCTTCGGCCGCGGCCCGGCGGCGTGCGCGGAGTTCGACGCCGTTTCCGACCGCGTCCGCGCGCTCGCGCTCCGCGCGGAAACCGTCGGCGGCGCCACCGGGCCCGTGATGAACGCCATCGGCAACCTGTCGTTCCTTTTCGTCGCCGCGGCCGGCGGCGCGCTCGCGGTGCGCGGGTCGGTCACCGCCGGCATGGTGGTGACGTTTCTTCTCTACGCCCGCCAGTTCGGACGCCCGGTGAACGAGATCGCCAACCAGTTCGGCCAGATCCAGAGCGCCATCGCCGGCGCGGAGCGCGTGTTCGCCACGATGGACTCGCCGCCGGAGCCCGACACCGGCGCCGGCGCCCCGGAGCCGGATTCGCCCGGCGCCGTGCGCTTCGAAAACGTGCGCTTCGGCTACGATCCGGACAAGCCCGTGCTGGACGGCTTTTCGCTCGACATTCCCGCCGGGCTCAAAACCGCCCTCGTCGGCGAAACCGGATCCGGCAAGACAACGGTGACGAGCCTCGTCGCGCGGTTCTACGACCCGCAGGAAGGGCGGGTGCTGCTGGACGGCCGCGACGTGCGCTCGCTCTCGCTCGCGGGGCTGCGCAAGGCGCTCGCGCTCGTGCCGCAGGACGTGAGACTCTTCGGCGGGACGATCGCCGAAAACATCGCGCTCGGCCGGCCGGACGCCACCCGCGAAGAAGTCGGGCGCGCGGCCCGTCTGGCGGACGCGGACGCCTTCGTGCGCCGCCTTCCGCAGGGCTACGACACCCCGGCGGACGTCGCCGCCGAATCGCTGTCGCAGGGCCAGAAGCAGCTGCTCTGCATCGCGCGCGCCGCTCTGGCCGACCCGAAAGTGCTGGTGCTCGACGAAGCCACGTCGAGCGTGGACCCCGTCTCCGAGCGCCGCGTGCGCGCCGCGCTCGAACGGCTGCTCGCCGGGCGCACGTCGATCGTCGTCGCGCACCGCCTTTCGACGGTGCGCGACGCGGACAAGATCGTCGTGATGGACCGCGGCCGGATCGCCGGGCAGGGAACCCACGAAGAGCTGCTGCGCACGTGTTCCCGCTACCGCGAACTCTGCGGACTTCCCGCCGCCGCGGAAGAACGCGGCGGCGGGGAGCGGGCGGCCGGAGCGGCCGGGCGCTAGTTGCGGCCCTTCTGGGACTTTGGCGCGAGCATGCCCGTGCAGCTGCGGCCCACGACCTTGGGCTCCTGCTCCACGTTGGCGACGTCCGCCAAATCGGCGCAAACGCGCTTGAGGACCTCTTCGCCGAGCTCCTTGTGCGCGTTTTCGCGCCCGCGGAACATGAGCGTGAGCTTGACCTTGTCGCCGCCGGAGAGGAACGAGCGGATGTTGCGGATCTTGAGCTGGTAGTCGCCCACGTCGGTGTTGGCGTGGAACTTCACCTCCTTGACCTGCGTCCGGCTCTGGTTCTTGCGGGCCTCCTTGCGCTTGCGGTCCTCCTCGTACTTCCACTTGCCGTAGTCCATGATGCGGCAGACCGGAGGAACGGCGCTGGCGCTCACTTCGACGAGGTCGAGGCCGAGCTGGCGCGCCTTGTCGAGCGCGTCGCGCGTGGCGATCACGCCGAGCTGGGTGCCGTCGGGCAGCAGGCATCGCACCTGCGGGACGCGGATCTGCTGGTTGATCCGGGTCGTTTCTTCGCCGGGGCGGCGCCCGCGGGCGTCGCGCGGGCCGCGAGGGCCGTTGGCGGGGCGGAAGGGACCGGACTGGCCGGCCGCCGGACCGCGGAAGGGCGCCGGACCGCCTGCGGCGGGGCGCGGGAATGGGAGGGGGCTTATGACGTGCCTCTTTCTTTGCGTGTTTGTTTTTCCGCGGCCGAAAACGGCGCGGGAACGCAAGTATATCGCAAAAAACCGCGTTTGCAATCACCCCCGCGCGATCGCGGTTTGTCATACTTAAGGACACCGAACTGCGAAACCGAAGAACCGCATTTGTCAAATGCGAGGACACCGTAGAATCGGAGGCGATGAAAACCATGGCAGACATCACGTTCCGCGAAAGGTTGCCGGATTACCGCAACCAGTACTACCGGCTCAAGAGCAAGGAGGCCA
>JAFUXX010000184.1 GCA_017476965.1 Kiritimatiellia bacterium
GCGGCGGCCGCCGCGGCGGCGAAGGGAAAACCTGGATTCTTCATGGATGCATCTCCGCCGCCGAGGATACCACAACCTCCCTCCCCGGAAAAGCGACGGCGCTACCGGGGCGTGAGGATTTCCGCGGGGCCGGAGGGGGTGATCGCGATCATCTGCTCCGAATGGCAGGCGAGCGAACCGTCGGCCGTGTAGACGGTCCAGCCGTCCTCCTTCGACACCCGTATCTTGCGGCCGCCGAGCGTGAACATCGGCTCGATGCAAAGCACCATGCCGGGGCGCAGGAGCGGCCCGCGGCCGGACGGGCCGTAGTTCGGTATTTCCGGCGCTTCGTGCATGTCCACGCCGCAGCCGTGGCCGACGTATTCCCGGACGATGCCGTAGCGGTACTTGTTGGCCACGCGCTCGACCGCGTGGGAAATGTCGCCGACGCGGTTGCCGGCGCGCGCGGCGCCGATCCCGGCGAGGAGCGCCTCCTCCGTGCGCTCGACGAACGCGCGCGTTTCCGGCGTGCCGCCGCCCACGACCACCGTGCGGGCGTTGTCGCCCACGAACCCCTCGTACGCCACGGTGATGTCGATCGAGACGAGGTCGCCGTCCTTCACCACGACGTCGTCCCGCGGCACGCCGTGGATCACGGCGGAGTTGACCGAAATGCAGGTCTGGGCCGGGTAGTCGTAGTACCCGTAGTCCGCGCTGCTGCAGCCGAGCGCGCGCATCGCTTCGAGCGCGAAGTCGTCGAGCTGCCTGGTGGAAATCCCGGGCTTCACCGCGTCGCACATGAGGCGCAGCACTTCCGCGGCCTTTTCTCCGGCCGCGCGGCAACCCGCGAGCTGCGCGGGCGTCTTGATCCTGATTTCTTCGCTCTTGCGCATTTTCTTTCCGGATCCGTGCGTTGCCGGGCGGTCAGGCGTCCGCCGTTTCCGCGATCGCCTTGGCGAGGACCTCCGCAGCGAGGCGCGGATCGGCCTTGCCGCGGGAAAGCTTCATCACCTGGCCGACGAGGAACTGGAGGCTCGCCTTCTTGCCGGCCTTGTACTCCGCGACGGGCTTCGGGTTCGCTTCGATCGCCTTGCGCGCGAAATCTTCCACCGCCCCGGCGTCCGACACCTGCGCGAGCCCGCGCTCCTCCACGATCGCCGCGGGGTCGCCGCCCTTTTCGAAAAGCTCTTCGAGGAGCGCCTTCGCGGTGGGGCCGTTGACGGTCCGGGACTCGACGAGCGCGAGCAGCGAAGCGAGCGACGCGGGCGGGAGCGTGGAGAGCGACGCGACGTCCGCCGCCTCCTTGCCGGCCGCGCCGAGCAGGCGCAGCACGTCGCCCATGATCCAGTTGGCCGCGGCCTTGGGCTTGGCTCCCGCGGCGACGGCCGCCTCGAAGTATTCGGCGAGCGCGCGCTCGGCCGAAAGCACGCCGGCGTCGTATTCCGGCAGGCCGAACTGCTCGCGGAAGCGGGCCTTCTTCTTCCCGGGCAGCTCGGGGAGCGACTTGCGCCAGAGCTCGACCCGCTCCTCCGAAAGCGTCACCGGCAGCAGGTCCGGCTCGGGGAAATAGCGGTAGTCGTGGGCGTTCTCCTTGGTGCGCATGGAGAACGTCTCGCCGAGCTCGCCGTCCCACCTGCGCGTTTCCTGCACCACGCGGCCGCCGCCGTCGAGCACCGCGGCCTGGCGCGCGATCTCGAACTCCAGCGCCGCGTGGATGCCCTTGAAGGTGTTCATGTTCTTGATTTCCACCTTCGTGCCGAGCTTCTCCGCGCCCTCGGGACGGAGCGAGACGTTCACGTCCGCGCGCATGTTGCCGTCTTCGAGGTTGCAGTCCGAAACGCCGGCGTACACGAGGATGCGGCGGAGAGTCTGGAGGTAGTCGAGCGCTTCGTCCGGCGAGGCGATGTCCGGCTCCGAGACGATCTCCATGAGCGGGGTGCCGCAGCGGTTGTAGTCCACGCCCGAATGGCGGGCGTAGTGGTTGATCTTGGCGGCGTCCTCCTCCAGGTGGATGTGGTTCAGGCGGACCGTCTTGGGCCGCCCGCCCGCGGCACCGCCCGCGCGGATTTCCACGCCGCCGCCGATGCAGAGCGGGTGCGCGTCCTCCGAAATCTGGTAGTTCTTGGACATGTCCGGATAGAAATAGTTTTTCCGGTCGAACTCCGCGCGCGGGGGAATCCTGCACCCGAGCATGAGGCCCGAAACGACGGTGAGGCGCACCGCTTCGCGGTTCATGCGCGGCAACGCGCCCGGGAGCCCGAGGCACACCGGGCACACGTTGGTGTTCGGCTCCGAACCGGCGGAAAGCGGGCACCCGCAGAACATCTTCGTGCGGGTCTTGAGCTGGACGTGGGTTTCCAGACCGATGCTGACCAGGTATTTCATGGCGCGGGAAAGGATACCGCAAACCGCGCCGCGAGCGCGAGAAAAATCTCCGCGCCGCCGCGCGGCGGCGCGCGATGGCGCGCGCGGGGCGGGGTATTGGCACGGAAAGCGGGTTTTGGTATCGTTCCGCGCATGCAAATCCGTCCTTTCAAGGCGCTCCGTCCGGCCGAC
>JAFUXX010000185.1 GCA_017476965.1 Kiritimatiellia bacterium
ATAGTCGAGCTTTCCGTCGTGAAAGTCGCTCCGGGGCCCTCGGGCGCCCGCGAAACGCGCACCTGGCTGCTCAATCCCGGCGTCCCGATCCCGGTCGAAACCACCGCGATCCACGGCATCACCGACGAAATGGTCGCCTCGGCCCCTTCGTTCGCCGACAAGGCCGCCGAAATCTTCGAGTTTTTCAAGGGCTGCGACCTGGGCGGTTTCGGCCTGTCGAAGCTCGACATCCCGATCCTCGAAGAGGAGTTCCTTCGCTGCGGGTTGCATTTCGACGCCGCGGGCCGCAGGATGTTCGACGCCCTGCGCGTGTACCACAAGCGCGAACCGCGCGACCTTTCCGCCGCGCTCCGGTTCTACTGCGGCGAAGAGCCGGCGGACGCCCACGGCGCGGAGGTGGACGCCGTTTCCGCGCTCCGCGTGCTCGAAGGCGAGTTCGCCAAGTACCCCGACCTGCCGACCGATCCGGACGAGTTCGACAAGTACCTCAACGGCCGCGATCCGTCGTTCGTCGACCGCGAGGGCCGCTTCCGCCGCGGCGACGACGGCGAAGTCGTCGTGAATTTCGGCCGCAAGAAGGGCCGCCGCGTGCGCGATCTCGCGGTCGAGGAGCCGTCGTACCTCGCCTGGATCCTCCACGGCGATTTCCCGCCGGAGGTCCGCAAGGTCGCCCGCGACGCGCTCCAGAAGTGGGCCCCGAAAAAGCAGGCGCAGCACTCCGCGGCGAACAACAAGCCCGCGGCGAACAAGCCCGCGGCGAACAAGCCCGCGAAGCGGCGCGAACCTCCGGTGCCGCCGCAGTTCTCCGCCCTCGCCGCGGGTCTCGCGGCCCTTTACGCCGACAACGACAAGAAATGAAACTCCCTCCGGCCGTCGAAGCGCTCAAGCGCGAAGTTTTCGCCTGCAACCTCGATCTCGTCAAGCACGGGCTCGTGGTGCTGACGTGGGGCAACGTTTCCGGCATCGACCGCGGGTCCGGCCTCGTCGCCATCAAGCCCAGCGGAGTGCCGTACGCGACGATGACGGCGGACGACATCGTCGTGACGGACCTCGACGGCCGCGTCGTCGAGGGGAACAAGCGGCCGTCCTCCGACCTGCCGACGCACCTCGAAATCTACAAGGCGTTCCCGTCCGCCGGCGGCGTGGTGCACACGCATTCCGCGAAGGCCGTCGCGTGGGCGCAGGCGGGCCGCGCGATTCCGGCTCTCGGCACGACGCACGCCGACCACTTCCGCGGCCCGGTCCCCTGCACGCGGCCCCTGACGGAGGCCGAGGTCGCCGAAGCGTACGAAGCGAACACCGGCAAGGCGATAGTCGGGCTCTTCCGCGGCGAAGGCATCGACCCCGCCGCCGTGCCCGCGGCCCTCGTGGCCGGGCACGGTCCTTTCGCGTGGGGCCCAAACGCCGCGAAGGCCGTCGAAAACGCCGTCGCGCTCGAACAGGTCGCGGCGATGGCGATCGACACGTTCCTCGTCGACGCCGCGGCCGCACCCGTGCCGTCGTACGTGCTCGAAAAGCACTACGGCCGCAAGCACGGTCCCGGCGCCTACTATGGCCAGAAGTGATTTTTTCGCGGCGGCCGCTTTCGCGCTGGCCGCCGCGCAGATC
>JAFUXX010000186.1 GCA_017476965.1 Kiritimatiellia bacterium
AGCGGAGTGCGGCCCTCGTCGTCGCGGGCCGATGGATCGGCGCCGGCTTCGAGCAGGCGCTTCACCGCGGCGGCGGAGCCGTGGCGGGCGGCGAAGTGGAGCGGAGTGAAGCCGTTGGCCGCGCGGGCTTCGGGATCGGCACCGTGGGCGAGAAGGAGGCGGATGGCGTCCACCGAATCGCGGTCCGCGGCCCAGTGGAGCGGCGTGGTGCGGGTCTTTTCGACCACGGCGTCCACGGGGGCGCCGGCGCGCAGGAGGCGCCAGGCGGCCTCGAAGCGGTCGATGCGGGCCGCGTAGTGCAGCGGCGTCATGCCGCTTTCGGTCGTGTTGGTGACGCAGGAAGGATCGGCGTCGCGCAGGCGCGCGAACGCGGCCATGTCGTTGGCGTGGATGGCGCCGAAGATGTCCTCGCCGGACTCTTGGGCGGAAACGGCCGCGGGCGCGGCGGCGGCGATGAGCGACAGAAACGCGAACGTCGGAAACTTCGTTTTCATTTGCGATTGCCGGATTGACCGCGACCGGCGGAAAGCGGTTTGCTGGCGGGGGACTGGCGCCGCCGGGAGGACGGCGCGCGGGGCGGGATCAGCCCCGGCCCGCCGCGGCGGCCGCGGCCACCTGTGCGGCGACCCACGGGTACGTCTTTGCGATGCCGTCGCGCAGGCTGTGGCGCGGGGCCCAGCCGGTGGAGCGGATGCGGGCGGTCGAAAAGTTGCGGGAAGCCACTCCCACGGGACCGTCCACCGAACGGAACGAAATCTTCTTGCCCGCGACTTCGGCGATCGTTTCGAGCAGCTGCCGGACGGTCACGTACTCCTCGGTGCCGATGTTGGCCGGGGCGAAATCGAGATCGGAACCGACGAGGTGCAGGATGCCGTCCACCAGGTCGTCCACGTAGATGAAGTTGCGGACGGCCAGGCCGTCGCCCCAGATGTCCACCGTGCCGCCGTCGTGCGCCTCGGCGACCTTGCGGGAAAGCGCGGCGGGGGCCTTTTCGCGGCCGCCGCGCCAGGTCCCCTCGGGGCCGTAGCAGTTCTGGAAGCGGGCCACGCGGACCTTCATGCCGTAGCGGCGGGCGTGGGCGAACGCCATGCGCTCGGAGTAGAGCTTTTCCCAGCCGTAGTCGTTGTCCGGCGCGGCGGGGTACGCGCCGTCCTCCGCCATCGCGGGCTCGCCGGGCTTCATGTCGCGGTAGACGCAGACGGAGGAGGAGAAGAAGTAGGTCTTCACGCCGCGCAGCGCGGACTCGCGGACCATGTGGGCGTTGATCAGCACGCTGTCGTGCATGATTTCGCACGCGGCTGAGTGGATGTAGCCCATGCCGCCCATTTCGGCGGCGAGCTGGAACACGGCGTCCGGCGCGGAGCCGTCGGGCATGGCCAGCGCCGCGACGCAGTTTTCCCGGTCGCGCAGGTCGAGGATCTTGAAGTCCTGCGCGGCCGTCGGGGAGAACTCCGGCATCTTGAGATCCACGCCGCGCACCCAAACGCCGCGGCGGACGAGCTCGCGCGCCAGATGGGAGCCGATGAAGCCGCCGGCGCCGCAGACCAATGCCGTTTTCATGACTGGGGCGGATCCCGCGCTCCGGAGGGACTAGCCGGCGCGGCCGCGGATGCGGCCCTTGCGAAGGAACCCGTCGTACGAACGCATGACGAGGTACGACTCGATCTGGCGCATCGTGTCGAGCGCCACGCCGACGATGATCAGCAGCGAGGTGCCGCCGAAGAACGAGGCGATGCCGTACGGGATGCGGCCCTCCTTCATGAGCAGCGACGGGATGATCGCGACGAGCACGAGCCCGACCGCGCCGATGAACGTCACGCGCGTCATCGTGAGGTCGAGGAACTCCGCCGTCGGCATGCCGGGGCGGATGCCCGGGACGTAGCCGTTGGAGCTCTTGAGGTCGTCCGCGATGCGGACGGCGTTGAACTGCGTGGCGACCCAGAAGAACGAGAAGAAGAGGATCAGCGCCGCGTACGAGACGAGGTACGGAAGCGTCGGGTCCTGGTAGCCGTTGCGCAGGTCGAGCCCGTACGTCTGGAGCCACTGGAGCCAGTGGAACTTCTCGCCGTCGACGTGCGAGAAAATCCAGCCGACGACGGTCAGGATCGGCCCGGCGAAGATGATGGGCATGACGCCGCCGAAGTTCACGCGCAGCGGCAAGTACGTGCTCTGCCCGCCGGTCACGCGGCCGCCGACCGCGCCGCGCGCGGTGTGGAGCGGGACCTTGCGGACGCCGTCCGTGAGCAGGATCGTGCCCGCGAACACGACGAACGCGAGCAGGAGGAGGAAGATTATCGTGAAGATCGTGAAATTGTCGTCGGTCTTGAACTTGAGCGCCGTTTCCCAGATCGCGTGCGGGAGGCGGGCGCAGATGTTGACCATGATGATCACGCTCATGCCGTTGCCCACGCCGCGCTCCGTGATCTGCTCGCCGAGCCACATGACGAGCATCGTCGCCGACGTCATGGCCAGGACGGTGAGCATCTCGAAGCCGAAGCCGCGCATGGGGACGACGGGCGCGCCGCCGACGTTCATCGACTCGAGCCACTTGGAGATCATGAACGACTGGCCCGCGCAGAGGGCGAGCGTGAGGTAGCGCGTCGTCTGCGTCAGGCGCTGGCGGCCGGGCTCGCCTTCGCGGGCCATCTTTTCGAGCGACGGCACGATCGCCGTCATGAGCTGGATGATGATGCTCGCGTTGATGTACGGCCAGATCGAGAGCGTGCCGACCGCGCAGCGCGAGAGCGCGCCGCCGGTGAACAGGTCGAACATGCCCATCAGCCCGCCGGCCGATGCGGCGCCGTTGCGCATCATCGCCGACATGGCGGCGCCGTCCACCCCCGGAGTGGGGACGATCGCTATGAGGCGGCACAGCGCGACCAGCGAAAGGGTGAACAGAAGGCGGACGCGGAGCTCCTTGATCTTCCAGACGTTTGCGAAAGCGGACATTGCGGATCGAAATTTTCTGAACGGAACGAAAGCCCTTCCCCGTGGAAAAGGCGCACGAATTTTAGCCGAAACCGCGGAAAAAGCCAATAGCGGTTTTTTTCTTTCCTTTTGTCCGCGTTTTTGGCATCATCGGCCCGGACCGACGGCCGTTTTCGCGGCGGCGGCCCCCGTCGGCCTTGCCGCCGCTCGGAACCCAAAAAAACCAACGAACTGCCAGAAATGAAGTCTACCGTTTTCGCGGCCGCTCTCGCCGCAGCGGGTCTCTGCACCGCCTCCCAGGCCGTCAACGTCGACGTCGGCCTCGATTTCAAGTCCGCCTACGTCGCGACCGGCGCCACCTGCAACGACGGCTGGGTCGCCATGCCGTGGGTCGACGTCTACGGCCTCAAGGCCGGCGACACCGAGATTCCCCTGCTCTTCGAGTTCTGGGGCGCGATGGACCTCGAGCGCTACGAGCCCAACAAGCCCTACTCCCGCAGCGGCCGCTTCCAGGAAATCGACCTGCTCCTCCAGCTCGACCTTGGCGCGATCTGGACTCCCGACGAGAAGTTCTCCTGGAGCGTCGGCTACCTCGAGTACGACTACCCCGAGCAGGACGTCGAGACCGACAACCTGATCGTGTTCAACGCCGGCTACGACTGCTGGCTCAACCCGGCCTTCACCTGCAAGTACCGCTTCGGCGGCCCGTCCGACGGCAAGTGCGAGCTCGCCCTCGCGGCCTCCCACGGCTTCCAGCTCGACGACGCCGGCGACTTCGGCCTCTCCCTCGCGGCCGACGTCTGGTACGTCGTCCAGGCCGACGAGAGCGAGGACGACGACGGCTTCGCCTGCGCCGACTTCACGGCCAAGCTCTCCTGGAAGAACCTCTACGCCAGCGCGACCTACGTCGCCCAGATCGACGACGACGTCCTCCCCGACGGCGACGCCTACGCGTACGACGTCGAGTGGATCTTCGCCGTCGGCGCGAGCTACAGCTTCGAGTAGTCCGCGGTTGCGGCATCCTTCGCGGCGGCGCGGCTTTGGCCGCCCGCCGCTTTTTTCGCCCTCAGCGCGGTTTTCCGAATGGCCGCTCCTTTCAATCCAGACCGCCCGGTGCGCTCCGTCGATCCGCTGCTTTCCCCGGCGGACCTCAAGCGCTTCGATCCGCTGCTGCCCGCGCAGGAGCGCCTCGTTTCCGGTTTCCGCCAGACGATCCGCGGCATCCTCGACGGCTCCGACGCGCGCCTGCTGGCCGTGGTCGGCCCCTGCTCGATCCACGACGTCGAGGGGGCGGACGAGTACGCCCGCCGCCTCGCCGCGCTCGCGCACGAGCTCTCGGAGTCGCTCTACGTCGTGATGCGCGTCTACTTCGAGAAGCCGCGCGGGTCTTCCGAATGGAGCGGGTTCCTCACGGATCCCTTCCTCGACGGCAATTTCCACGTCGAGGACGGGTTCAAGGCGTCACGCAAGTTCCTCCACCACCTCGTCCGCATGGAGCTGCCCGCCGGCACCGAGGCGCTCGACCCCGTCATGCCCGCCTATCTCGGCGACATGTTCTCGTGGATGGCGATCGGCCAGCGCGCGAGCGAGTCCAACGCCCACCGCATGATCGCGAGCGGCCTGCCCGTGCCCGTCGGGTTCAAGAACGGCCCGAGGGAGGACGGCCTTTCGCGCGCGGCGGACGCCATCCGCGCGGCGACGCGCCCGCACGACTACCTGGGTCTCGGCGAGGACGGACGCATCTGCGTTTTCCACACCGCCGGCAACGCCTACGCCCACCTCGTGCTGCGCGGCTCGGGCGACAGCCCCAACTACGGTTCGGCTTCCATCTCCCGCGCCGAGGAGGCGCTCGAAAAGGCCGGCCAGCCCCAGCACATCGTCGTGGACTGCTCCCACGGCAATTCCCACTACGATCCCGCGAAGCAGGGCGACGTGCTGCACGACGTGCTGGCCCAGATCGAGGGCGGCAACACGTCGATTGTCGGTTTCATGCTGGAGAGCTACCTCGAATGGGGCTCCCAGCCGGTCCGCGTCGGCCGCGGCAAGATGGACTACGGCGTGTCCGTGACCGATCCCTGCATCGACTGGGAGACGACGGAAAGCCTGCTTCGCGAGGCCGCCGACCGCTTCCAGAAGGTCCGCGAAGACGCCGGTCTCGCGTAGGCCGCCCCCGCGGAGCCCCGGCGCTAGGCCGGGGGCAGGAAGACCGGAAGCACCGGCGCGTCCGGCGTTTCCGGAGGCGGCAGCGCGGCGACGGCGTCGGCGAGCGGCTTGCCGGC
>JAFUXX010000187.1 GCA_017476965.1 Kiritimatiellia bacterium
CCCGCGGTGCTGCTCGCGCACGCGCCGTCGATATACCTCGAAGCCGCGGCGGCGGGAGTGTCGCTCGTGCTGTGCGGCCACGTCCACGGCGGCCAGATATGCCTCCCGGGCGGCTGGACTCCGGCCTGGCGGCATTGGCGCTTCCCTCCCCGCGTCCGCAAGGGGCGCTGGACCGAAGGCGCGACGCAGGGCTACACCACGACGGGAGTCGGCGCCTGCGGCGCGCCGCTCCGCCTCAACTGCCCCCCGGAAATAGTCCGCATCGTGCTCCGCCGCGCGGCGCAGTAGCCCGCGGCGCCGCGCCGGAGCCGGGGTTGCTTGAAAACCCCCACGCAAGTGGGTATCATTGGGGGTGCCGGCACGCCGCGGCGCGACGGCATCGGATCGTGCCCGAAACGGGCGCGGACCCGTCCGTTTGGCGTACGAGCCGGTACAGAAAACGATGAACTCCCGCATTCGCATTTCCCTCTTCGCCGCGGCGGCGCTTGCCGCGGCTTCCGCCGTCGCGGCCCCGGCAGCCGCGCCCGCGGTTCCCGACGTGCCCGTTCCTTCCGCGCCGGTCCTGATGATCGGCGACTCGATGATGCGGCTTCTCGGCACGGCGATGGAAAAGGCGTTCAAGAAAGCCGGCGTCCAGCCGGCCGTCGCGTTTTCCTCGCTCGGGTCCGGGCTAGTGCGCCCCGCGGTTTTCGACTGGAACGCCAAAATCGCCGAACTCGTCGCCGAAAACAAGCCGAAAACGGTGTTCGTGTGCCTCGGCGCCAACGACCGCCAGGCGATCGAAGGCGAAGAGGGCGGCATCATCCTCTACGGCAAGCCCGAATGGGAGCCGGCCTACGCCAAGCGCATCGGCGCGGTGATGGACCAGCTCGTCGACGGCGGCGCGACGCGGATCGTGTGGCTGAAGCTCCCCGTCATGAAGGAGCCGGTCAACCAGGCGCACGCCGACCTCGTGAACGCGATCGTCGAGCGCGAAGCGGCCGCGGAAAACCGCAAGGACAAGGTGACGCTCTTCGACCTAGGGCCGGTGCTTTCGCGCCGTCCCGGCACGTACACGCAGTACCTCATGAGCCCGCAGGGACAGGCGCTCTCCGTCCGCGATCCGGACGGCGTGCACCTCACCAACGAAGGCGGCAAGATCGTCGCCGCGGCCATCCTCAAGGCGTTCTGGAAAAAATAACGGCCGCCCGAGGCCGCGTCCCGACAGGTTTCCCCACCGATGTTCCACCCGCCCGCAAAAATCCGCCACACCGGCCCCGCGGCGGCGGCCGCGCTCGGCGCCGCCCTGCTCGGCGCGGTCCTCGCCGCGCCGGCCGCGTCCGCCGAGAGCGTCCTGCCCATACCGCCGGAAGCGACGGACCTGCAGCGGATCCGGAACGCCGAGGTCGTCGCCGAAGCGCGCAAGACCGACGTTTCGGTGACCGAGGAAAACGCGCTGCTCTACCACGGCCTGCAGCTGGAGCAGGACGAAGAGTGGGAAGAAGCCATACCGTTCCTCGAAGAAGCGCTGCGGCGCGACCCGTCGCTGCAATCCGGATGGGAAGGCCTCGGCTGGTGCTACGTGAAAACGGGCGACATCGCGCGCGCGAGGGACCTCTGGGAATACTTCCGCCGCCTGATGCCGCAGGAAACGCTGCCGCACTCGCTCCTGGCGCAGGCCGCGATCATCGACCGCGACTGGGCCGCGGCTGACGTGCATTTCCGCGACGCGATCGCGACCGGCGGCGCCTCGTACGACGTGCGCTTCTGGTACGCGCAGAACCTGATGCGTCTCGGCCGCCCGGAGCAGGCGGAGGAGATAATGCGCGTCCTCGTCGCGGAAAACCCGGACCGCCTCGACATCCAGCTCGACCTGGCGTCGCTCCTCAACCAGCGCCTCGCCTACGAGGAAGCGGTGGAGATATACCGCCGCGTGAACGACGAACTGCCCGGCAACCCGCGCTTCATGCTGGAGCAGGCGCTCCTCGAAACGCGCGTCGGCGAGCTCGACCGCGCGGACGCGCTGTGCCTGGACGTGCTCGAAATCGATCCCGAGAACGTGCAGGCGATGACGCTGCGCGCCGACATTTCCGAAATCGCCGGGCAGCAGGACATCGGGCCGTTCCTCGGCATAATCGACGAAACGACGGACGCCAAGGTGCGCGCCCGGCTGCGCATCCGTCTGGCGAACCGCTGCCACCTGGCCAACACGCGCCGTCCCGGGCAGTACGAGGAAGACTTCGTCCTCGGCCTCATGCGCGACGCGATAAAGGACGACCCGGAGACGACCGACTACAAGATCCTCTACGCGGAGCGGCTCCTGCAGGCCGAGCGCTTCGGCGACTGCAAGCAGTGGGCGGTGCAGGTTCTCGAAAAGGACAACCGCCACCACGCCCGCGCGAAGATGATCCTCTTCGAGCTGGCGATGCGCGAACGCAGGTTCGAGGACGCGCTCCAGATCCTCGTGGACCGCTACGGATCCTTCGACTCCACGGACCCGATGCAGCACTACAACCGCGCGCGGCTCATGACGGCGCAAGGCGACTTTCCGGGCGCGATGCGCGAAATCGACCTGCTGGAAGCGGCCGCCGCGAAGGGATGCGTCTTCACGCTCGCGTACGAAGGGCTGACGGAGAGCGACTGGACGCCCGCGACGTCCGTCCGCCGCCTGCACGAGCACATAATGTCGCTCCAGCGCGAAGGGTGGACGCTCGTGAGCCCGGCGGACATCCCGTCGCTCGTGGGCCTCGCGCCCGGCGAGCGCCGCGGCGCTCCGGCGGCGGAGCCCGACGTGCCGGGCACGGCGCGGTTCTTCGACTGGATACGCTGGGCGATCACGGGGCAGCGCCGCTTCGCGCCCCGGCGCGACGACCCCGCGGCCCTGCCGAAACCGGTGAAGTGCTTCGCCGTCACGTTCGAAGGCGACCACCGCTCCGCCCTCATCCTCGGCACCCCGGTCGCGCACGACTTCGGCGTGCCGTTCGGCCTCTTCACGCAGACCGAACCCTCGGAGCAGTACGTCCCGAGCCGGGCCGGCTGGCAGGAGCTGCGCGACGCGGCGGCGTCCGGCGCGTGGGTCGTGGGCACGCAGCTGCACGGTTCGTACCTCGACCGCCCGGCGGACGCCGAGGGCGAGCGCCTCGTGCACCCGCTCGTGAACCGCATCTGGATCCCGGAAAAGAACCGCCGCGAATCGATGAACGAGTGGGACCGCCGCATGCGCGCCGAGTTCCGCACGAGCGCGGAGATCCTCCACTCCGAAATGGGCACCAACGACTGCCCGGTGACGATGGTCGCGTACCCGTACGGCGACATCGGGCAGAGCGGCCCCTGCAACCTCTCGGTGCTGCGCAACCCCGCGCAGAGCATACTCTCCGAAGCGGCGCGCGAGTACCAGGTCGGCTTCGTGCCGTCCGACGGCGGCTTCACCGTGACGGGCGACAACCTGCTGCTGTGCCGCCGCTGGGACCCGCCGTGGAGCGCCGAGGGGGCGGACGTCGTGCGCCACGCCTACGAGAGCCACCCGGCGTTCCTCGCCCGCAGGATGCGCGTCGAGCTGGCGATGCTCATGAACAAGCCGAACCTCGCGGTCCGCACGCTCGACCTCCTGCGCCGCGACGGCTACCCCGAAGACCTGTGCCGCGTCCTGGAGCGCGGCCTCCAGACCCGCTTCCGCAACAAGCCGCTGCACGACGTCAAACCGCTGCTCGCGGCGTCCGGCACGTCCCCCGAGTCGGAGGACGCCGCTTCCGCCGCCGAAACCGCCCCGGCCGCCGGAAGCGCCGCGGCGTGGGGCCCGGCCTCTTCGTCCGGCGAGTCCGCGCCG
>JAFUXX010000188.1 GCA_017476965.1 Kiritimatiellia bacterium
AGGAGGCCGCCGCCGCGCTCGCCCGCGGCGCGCGCGTCTCGCGCATGGTCCCCGCGGTCATGCGCGAACTCCACGTCTCGCGGCGTCCGTTCGACGAAGCCGCCGCGCCGCGCGCGTGGACGAACTTCCTCGAATCGCTCGACCCCCAGCACGTCTACTTCACGGCCGAGGACCTGGCCGCGTTCGAGCCCGCCCGCCACGGCTACCCCGCGATGCTCGCGACCGGCGACCTGGAGTTCCCCAAGCGCGTGTTCGACACTTTCGTCTCGCGCGTCGAACGCTACGCCGGTTTCGTCGCCGCCGCCGTTTCCAACGAGTTCGATTTCGCGGAAGAGGAAAGCTTCCGCTGGCGCCGCCGCAACGCGCCCTGGCCTGCCGACGACGCCGAGCTCGAAGACCTCTGGACCAAGCGCGTCAAAAACGCGATCCTCGCCTCCCGGGTCTCCCGCGTCGTGCGCGAAGAGGAAAAAGCCGAAAAGGCCAAAGAACCCCCGGAATCCCCGGATTCTCCGGAATCTCCGGAACCTCCGGATTCTCCGGAATCCGCTGATCCTCCGGCCTCCCCCGACGACAAAGTCCGCGAGGACATCCTGCGGGCGAACGCCGCTTTCATCGACATCCTGCACGATTCCGACGAGCAATTCTGGCTCGAAAAGTGGTTCGACGCCGTTGCCACGAGCTACGACCCGCACTCCAACTACATGTCGCCAACGACGTCCGAAGACTTCGCGATCGACATGCAGCTCTCGCTCCAGGGCATCGGCGCGCAGCTGCGCACGGACGACGGCGCCGCGAAGATCGTCGAAATCATCCCCGGCTCCCCGGCCGAACGCGACGTTTCGCCGGAGCATCTCGTCCCCGGCGACAAGATCATCGGCGTCGCGCAGGAAGGCGACGAAGATTTCACCGACATCCGCCACTGGCCGCTCTACAAGGCCGTCCGCCTGATCCGCGGCCCCAAGGGCAGCACGGTCCGGCTCAAGGTGATTCCGGTTTCCGATCCCGACGGCAGCAAGATCGTCACTCTCGTCCGCGACGAAATCAAGCTCGAAGAGCAGGCAGCGTTTTCGCGCGTCGAAAAGGTGACGGACGAATCGGGCGCCGAGCGCACCGTCGGCTACCTGCGCATCCCGGCGTTCTACGCCTCGACCGTAGGCTCCGGCGCGGGCGCGTCGCAGCGCCGCGTCTCGCTCGACGCCGCGGAGGAGCTCGCTTCGCTCAACGAAGCCGGCGTCGAAAGCCTCGTCCTCGACCTGCGCGGCAACGGCGGCGGCTCGCTCCCCGAAGCGGTCTACGTGGCCGGGCTCTTCCTGCGCACCGGACCAGTGGTCATCGTCAAGGAGCGCCACCGCGCGGCCGTGCTGCCGGACAACGACCCGGCGGTCGCGTTCCGCCGCCCCGTCGTGGTGATGGTGGACCGCCTCAGCGCCTCCGCTTCGGAAATCGTCGCCGCCGCGCTGCAGGACTACGGCCGCGCCGTCGTGGTGGGCGACAAGACCACGCACGGCAAGGGCACGGTGCAGACGATCCTGCCGCTCGAAAACGGCAACCTCGGTTCGCTCAAGGCCACGACGGCGCTCTTCTACCGCGTCGACGGCTCTTCGACGCAGATCCGCGGCGTGTCGTCCGACATCGTCCTGCCGTCCCTCTTCTCGACGTTCCCCGAGCTCGGCGAGGACAAGCTTCCCGGCGCGCTCGCGTGGACGCGCATCGCGCCCTCTTCGTACCGCCCGGTGGACGACCTCCTCGACGCGAAGGAGACGCTCCGCGAGCGCTCCGAGGCCCGCCTCGCGACGAACGCCGCATGGCAGGCCCGCTCGCGCCTGCTCGACCGCTTCGCGCAGTTCAACGCCGAGGAGACAGTTTCGCTCAACTGGGACGCCCGCCTCGAACGCGCCCGCGAGGACGCCCGCCTGAACCGCGAAATCGCCGCGCTCGGCGGCTCCGGGGACGAAGGCGCCGCCTCTCTCGCGGACGAAACGGCGTCCGAAAGCGAGGAGGAAGAGGACGCCGCCGCGGCCCGCCGCCGCAAGCGCAACTCGAAGGAGCGCGATCCCGCCGACCTCGTGCTCGCCGAAGCGCTCCAGATCGCGGTCGACCTCGCGGACGTCCACGGCGAACCGGCGTCCTTCGACCCTCCGGTTTCGGACTTCGATTTCCTCCGCTCGTTCTTCCGCTGATTTCCGCCGCCAGGCCATGCAACAGGCTCTCGTCGCCGCCGCGTGCGGCTATCTGCTCGGATCGATTCCGTTCGGCTACCTGGCCGGACGCCTCCGCGGGGTGGACATCCGCAAGGTCGGCAGCGGCAACATCGGCGCCACGAACGTGTGGCGCACCCTCGGGCGCGGGCCGGGCGCGGCCGTTTTCGTCCTCGATGCGCTCAAAGGCGCTCTCGCGGCTTCGCTCTTCCCCTCCCCCGCCGCCGCGCTCTGCGGTGCGGTCGGCGCGATGCTCGGCCATTCGTTCCCGGTTTTCCTCGGCTTCAAGGGCGGCAAGGGCGTCGCAACCGGGCTCGGCGTGGCCGTCGGGCTCGTGCCGCATTCGGCGGCGCTCGGTCTCGCCGTCTGGGTCGTGATTTTCCTTTGCTCCCGCTACGTGTCGCTCGCGTCGGTCGCGGCGGCGGCGACGGTCGGCGCGG
The DNA here is from genome assembly GCA_017476965.1 of Kiritimatiellia bacterium. GTDB lineage: Bacteria > Verrucomicrobiota > Kiritimatiellia > RFP12 > UBA3636 > UBA3636. Next base: position 2,639 of record JAFUXX010000188.1, read on the forward strand.
CGCCGTGGTTCCTCGACCGCGGCGGCGACGGCTGCGGGCGGATCGCGGTGTGCGCGGCGGTGTCCGCTCTCGCCGCGCTCGTGGTGCTCAAGCACCGCGGCAACATGGTGCGGCTCGTCCGCGGCACGGAAAACAGGTTCTGCTTCACGAAGAAGCAGCTCGAAGCCCGCGCCCGAAAGGAGAACGGCGATGGCGTCCGTTGATTCGGATCTCTACGCGGAGGCGCCGGTGCTGCGCGCTTCCATCCCCGTGCCGGCCGGCGCGGTGGACCTGCTGCTCGACGCGGCCTGCGGCGCGGACCCCGCGCCCGGCGCGTTCCAGAACCTCGAAACCGGCGAGTGCCGCATCGAAATCTACGGCGTGGACCGCGCCGCGATCATGCGCTCGTGCCAGGCCGTGTACGACGCCGCGGACGCGATCGGCATCGAGCCCGGCTCGCGCGAGCCGCTCGTCGAACCGCTGCCGCGCGAAGACTGGGCGGAGAGCTGGAAAAAGCAGTTCCGCGTGATCAGGGTCTCGCGGCGCGTCACAGTCCGCCCGCCGTGGGAGGAGTACGAACCGTCTTCGCCGGACGAAATCGTCGTCGTGATCGAACCGGGCATGAGTTTCGGCACCGGACTGCACGAAACGACGCAGGGGTGTCTCTCGATTCTCGAAAAGCTAGCCGGCGAACCAAACGGCACGGCGCGCGGCGTGGCGGACCTCGGATGCGGTTCCGGCATTCTCTCCATCGCCGCGCGCAAGCTGGGCTTCTCGCCCGTCGCGGGCGTGGACTACGACGCCGCCGCGGTGCGCGTCTCGGCGGAGAACGCCGCGGCCAACGGGGTGGCGGACGCGTCGTTCGCGCAGTGCGACGTCACCTGCGACCCGATCCCCGGGGCCGAAATCGTCGTCGCGAACATCCTCGCGCCGGTCCTGAAGGCCGCGGCGCCGCGCGTC
>JAFUXX010000189.1 GCA_017476965.1 Kiritimatiellia bacterium
GTCTCCTTGTGGTTGCTATCCGCAAGAAAGACTAACGCCGACGCCTGACTTTGTTCAACCCCCTCGGGAGGGGGGCTTCGCTCAAGATGCGCTCATGCTACGCAACCGACGCACCGTTGCGCTGGAAAGTTGACTGCGGGAAAGAAAGCGGGACGGTGCGCGGGAACGCGCGCGCGGTCACTTCTCGACCACGGCGGCCTTGCGCAGCATGGCCACGTGTTCGGCGAGGGCCTTGCCGCGGCGGTCGTGGAGGATCAGGTCGACGATGCGGTCGCGCGCCTCGGAAAATTCGGGCACGCTCGCCGGCTGTTCGTCGTTCTTCAAAATCACGTGGAAACCGAACTGCGTCTCCACGACGTCCGAGACGGCGCCGACGGGCATGGAGAAAACGGCCTCGTCGAACTCCTTGACCATCTGCCCGCGAGAAAACCAGCCGAGCGAACCGCCGGCCTGCTTGCCGGACGGGCAATCGCTGTGTGCCGCGGCCTCCTCGGAGAAGTCCGACCCGCCCTCCACGCGCGCCTTGATCGCCTTGATCTTGGCGAGAGCCTCGTCGCGGGCGGCGGGAGAGGAATCCTTGGGCGTGACGAGGATGTGCTGCGCACGGACCTGGCCTTCCTTGCCGAACTGTTCGCGGTTGGCTTCGAAAAACGCGCGGGCTTCGTCCTCCGTCGGCGGCTGCGCGGAAGAGGTGACCTGGGCGACGAGCTTGTCCACGCGCTTTCCGCGGCGGATCTCGTTGCGCAGCTCGACGATGTTGGAGCCCTGCTTCGACAGGATCGCGCGGAGTTTGTCCGGGCCGCCGGCGTCCGTCGCCATGCGGCGGAGGGATTCCTCGACCTCTTCGTCCGAAACCGGGATGCCGAGCTTTTCGGCCTCCTCGAAAAGGAGCGCCGCGCCGACGGCCTGGTCCTCCGCGCGCTTTTTGAGGGCGGGCAGCTGCGCCCGCAGCTGTTCCTCGCCGAGACCGTGGCTCACGTAAAAGCGGATCAGGCGGTTGAGCTCGTGCTCCACCGCGGAATTGGGGATTTCCCTGCCGTTGACTTTCATTTCGCGACTTCCGGAACGGACGCGGCGGCGCTCGCCGCCCCGCGTCCGGGGGCAAGGATACACGATGCAACCCGCCCGCGCAACAAACGCGCCCACAACATTTTTGCACGAAAGCGAACACGGTTTTACGCTTTGCGGAGTATACAAACATCCGCGGTCGTGGGATACTCGGTACGGAGGATTCTTCAAAATGCGCAAACACGCTTTCAGACCCTGTTCATCCGGCTTTTCGGCGGCGGCCGCCGCCGTCTCCGCAATCGCGGCGGCGCTCCAGGCCGCGGCGGGATCGGTGGTGACCGCGGACCCCGGCAAAACGGGCAAGTTCGACATGACGGACCAGATGAAGTTCGTCTGCAACCCGAACGCGTCCGTCGGCAACTGGTCCACCTCGCAGGCGCGCGGGCTCACGACGCTGTACCCGTACCAGGGGAAGATATGGACGTCCGGCGGCGACTGGTACAACAACACCGGCTCCAGTCCCGTCTTCGCGATCGACCCGGCGACCGGCTCGTACACGAGGGAATACACGGCGGCGACCGAAACAATCTGGTACTTCCGCGAAGGGTCGGACGGCTCGCTCTACGTGCCGGGCGTCGACCAAAACGAAAGCGCCAGTTCGTACGACAAAGGCGGCGCGTACTTCCACCGCAAGAACGACGGGACTTGGGAAAAGTTTCTCTGCAACTCCAACCAGACGGACCGCATCCTGCGCATCCCGTTCGGCAACATCCCGCAGGATGCCTACAAGGGCGGGCCCTCCTACGAAGGCATGATGATGCACACGTGGGACCTCGCGAACTGGAAGGGCAAGACTTTCGTCTGCGGCTACGGCATCGCATGGGGCGAAGAAGGCGGATACGAATGCATGTCCAACGCGACGGCCGCGCTCACGTCGCCGTTCCGCACCCCCGTCGGAACCGGAAGCAACGGCTACACGTACACGGGCAGCGAGTACTACCGCAGGTTCGAATCTTTCCTGCCGTTCGAAAACGACCTGTTCTGCTTCACCGGCAACGCGTACTTCAACGTGTCCATGTTCGACGTCTTTCCGTTCGAGGAATGGCGTTTCAACGAATCTACCGGCCAATTCGACATGACGGAAGTGCCGTGGGACGACGTCGCGCCCGGAATCGCGGAAGTCGCGCCTCAGTACGGCTCGCTCACAGGATCCCCAGTGGTTTTCTGGCAGCCCACGCAGTTCAAGGGCCGCGTCCTCTACCTCGTCGGCGTCGAATCGACGAGCGTGAAACCGTGGTACCTTTGCAGCGCCACGTGCGAAAACCACCACGTGAAGGCGACGCGCGTCGATTTCGGCAAAGGCGTGTTCCCCTTCTCGATCTCGAAGAGCGGCGACACGGTGTCCGTCGTCGCGGCGTCGTACGACTCCGACGGGAAGAAGGTGATCAACAGCGTGTGGGAATCCGACGACGGGCTTTCGTTCCGCCGCAAGTTTTCGTTCAAGGCCCCGCAGCAGGCGTCGGGCCTCGCGCGCATCGGCGACAACTGGTTCTTCGGCATGGGCTGGCGCGCCAACGTGCCGTCCAGCTTCGGGACTCTTTCCGAACCCGACGCCGTCGGCGCGATCTACCGCATCCACTTCGACCACGAGTACACGCCCGTGGCGCTCTCGGCGGCGGTCGGGGCGGTGAGGAACAACGGCTCCAACGCCGTGGTTTCCGTGAAGGTCTCCTGCGTGGACGCCGCGAGCGCGTCGCTCTCGCTCGCGTTCGAAGGCGAGAAGATCGCCGAATGGGACGACGTCCAGGAAGGCGAAACGTACAGCGCCACGGTCGAAACGGTGCCCGGCCGCTCCTACTCGTTCGCGTTCGCCGCCACGCCGTCGGACGGCGACCCCGTCACCGCGGCGGGGGCTTTCTCCGCCACGGCGGTCGAAGGCTGGTTCTCCGTCGATTTCGCCGACGAAGGCTACAGGGCCGGTTCGGCATGGACGGACGTTTCCTGGGTCTCCAACCCAGGCGGCGCGTGGACGGACGAGAGCGGCCTGTCGCATCTCGCGGACGCTTCGGCCGGCCAAGTCCGGCGCGTGGAACTCGACGGCGCCACGGAGGTGGTCTACGCTCCCGAAGTGCGCGCGCCCGAGGGCGCGGACGTCGCGGTCTCCGGCGCGGTCCGCCTCACTGCCGGGAACGACCTCCCCTCCCCGCCGGAAAGCGGCACCGGCATCTTTTTCGCCGTCTCCGACAACGAGATCGTGCCGTACGGTCTCGCCAACGGCGGCTGGATCGAACTCGACCCCCCGGAAGGCGGGCTCGCGCAGGATTCCTGGCACTCGTGGAAAATCGAGCTCGACGCCAACTCCGAACTCGCGCCGCGCGTCGGTTTTTCGCTTGACGGCGAACCGCTCTGCGTCGCCTCGGGCGCAGAAGCGGGCGCGGCTTGGATCGCGCTCGACGCCGCCCACTCCGGCGTCGGCGAAATCGTGTTCTGCGGCGACGGCGCCATCGGCAACTTCACGGGCGCGTACGCGGTGCTGGCGCACCTCGTGCTGACCGAGGCCGACAGGCCCGCGCTCGACGCCGCGGCCGGCCTGCAGTTCGGCACGGATCCCGCGACCGGCTCGCGGACGTTCTCCGCCACCGTCGCGAACCCCGTCGAAGGCGCGTGGTACACCGCGTTCGAATCCGCGACGCTCGACGGACAGTTCGTCGCGGCGGCGGACAGCGTCCGCGCCGGCGAAGGCGACGATTCGCTCGTGCTCTCCATCGACGCCGGAGCGGATTCGAAGTTCATGACGATCACCGTCTCCGCCGCCCCGTTCGAGGCCGGCGATTCCCTGCCCGCGAACTGATTTCCGGCGCTGGGGTCCCTCCCCCGCCCCGTTTCGTTTTTTCCTTTTCTCCGTCCCGCCGGGCTAACCGGCGAGGCGGATGCGCGGGTCGAGCCAGGCGCAGATCAGATCCGCCGCGAGGTTGGAAAGCTGGTAGAGCAGCGCCGAAATCAGCACCACGGCGCGGACCGTGGCGAAGTCCGCCGCGTACACGGCGTCGAGCCCCACGCCGCCAAGGCCCGGCAGGCCGTAGAAACTTTCGAGAAGTATGCTGCCCGTGAAGAGGAACGGGACCGCGAGGCTCGCGTTGGTGACGACCTGCACGAGGCAGTTGCGCAGCACGTGGCCGAACAGCACGCGCGCCGGCGACAGGCCTTTCGCGACCGCGGTGCGGACGTAGGGCTTGCGGATTTCGTCCAGCACGACGGTCCGGTAGAAGCGGACGTCCGACCCGAGGCCGCTCACGACTCCGACTATCGCGGGCAGGAGCAGGTACGTCCAGTCCTCGAAGCCCCAAATCGGGAAAAGGCCCCACTTGTACGCGAGCAAGTACTGCCCGGCCGAAACCCAGATCACGTAGTTGACGCTCATCAGCGCCGTCGTGGCGCCGAGCATCGCGCGGTCGAGGCGCCTGCCCGCGCGCGCCGCGCACAGAAGCCCGATGCACAGCGCGGCCACGGTGCCCACGACGAGTATCGGCGCCGTGAGTCCGATTGACACGGCGGCCCCGCGTCCAAGCACCTCGGCGACGGGCTGGCGGTACTGAAGGGACTCTCCGAAATCGCCGCGGCAGACGTCCGCCACGTACCGCGCGAACTGCACGGGCAGCGGCCTGTCCCAGCCGTGCGCATGGTCGTACTCCGCTATCTGCTCGGCCGTGGCGTTTTTGCCGAGCACCTGCGCGGCCGGGGATCCGCCGATCACGTTGAACAGCACGAACGTGAGCAGCACCACGCCGAGCAGCGTCGGCACGAGCTGCGCGAGCCGCCGCGCGGCGTAGCGCAGCATCGGCCGCCTGTCGCGGCCGCGCGGCGGCGGGAGCGACGATTCGTCGAGGAAGAGCGCGTCGGGAAAC
>JAFUXX010000190.1 GCA_017476965.1 Kiritimatiellia bacterium
CTCGGCCGCGTGCCGCCGCCGCGCGGCGACGCTCGCCGCGCTCGAAAAGGCGGGGATCGTGCGCGCGTTCGGCGGCGGCGAATGGGGCCTCACGGCGCGCGGCCGCGAGGTGGCGGACTCCGTCATGGCCGAACTCGCGTAGCGCGCGGGGCGGTTTGACCGGGCGGGGCGCGTCGCGTACCATCCGGGGCCATGGACGAGAAAAAAAACGCGGCGCGCGGCCGGGAGCCGCTTCCGGAAGCCACGAAAGACCTGCTGCGCCGCCTGGCGGCGAAATACGAGACGGCGTCGTTCGCGGACGGCGACCCGATCGGCACGCTCGCGCTCGCGGCGGAGGGCGCCGACGTCGAAGCGCTGGCGTTCGTTGCCGCGGCGCTGAGCTACGGCAGCCGCAAGCAGTTCATCCCGAAAATCGCCGAAATCGCGGCCATGGCGGGCGGCGACGTCCGGTCGTGGGTCGCGGGCGGCGGGTACGGGGCCGAGTTCCGGGAAGGGGACGGGCGGAGCTTCTACCGGCTCTTTTCGCGCGGGCGGATGGCCGCGTTTTTCGGCGTCTACCGCCAAATCCTGCTCGACCACGGGTCGCTCGGCGCATTTTTGCGGGAGCGCGGCGCGGCGACGGGGCTCGCGGCGGTGGAAACCGTGGCCGCCGCGTTCGGCGGAAAGGCGGCGCCTATCGTGCCGAAGGACGCCACGTCGGCCTGCAAGCGGCTCTGCATGTTCCTGCGGTGGATGGTCCGAGACGGGTCGCCCGTGGACAAGGGGCTGTGGAGCGGGTGGTTCGACAAGCGCACGCTCGTCGTGCCGCTCGACGTGCACGTGCTGCGGCAGGCGGAGCGGCTCGGCCTCGTCCCGCCGGGCGCGGGCGCGACGATGCGCACCGCGCTCGCGCTGACGGAGAAACTCGGGGAAGCGTTCCCGGACGACCCCTGCAAGGGGGATTTCGCCCTGTACGGGCTGGGCGTGGACGAAGCGGCGGCTACACGTTGAACAGGAACTCGACCATGTCGCCGTCCTGCATCTCGTAGTCCTTGCCTTCCTCGCGCACGAGCCCGAGCTCGCGGCACTTGAGCTCGCCGCCGTGCTCCACGAAGTCCTCGTAGCGCACGACCCGGGCGCGGATGAACCCGCGCTCGAAATCGCCGTGGATGACGCCCGCGCACTTGGGGGCCTTCCAGCCGCGGCGGAACGTCCACGCGCGCACCTCCTTGGGGCCCGCGGTGAGGAACGAGGCGAGACCGAGCGTGTGGTAGCCGGTGCGGACGATGGCGTCGAGGCCGCTCTCAGCGATGCCGTAGGAAGAGAGGAACTCCGCGCGCTCGGCGTCCGACAGGCCGGCCATGTCCTGCTCCACGGCGGCGCAGATGCGGACGCAATCGCTGCCGGACGCTTCGGCGAGGGCGCGCAGCGCGGCCTCGTGGGCGTTGCCGCCGGAGATGCCGGCTTCGTCGACGTTGGCGACGTAGATCACCTTCTTGTCCGTGAGGAAACGGCCTTCGCGGAGGGTGTCGGCGAGCAGGTCGTCGTCGTGGCGCGGGAACGTGCGCACCGGGGCGCCGCTTTCGAGGTGTGCGCGCAGCGCCTCCACGATTTCGCACTCGGGGCGGGCCTTGGGGTCCACCTTGGCGAGCTTGGAGATGCGGGAGAGGCGGCCTTCGAGCGCTTCGAGGTCCGCGAGCAGAAGCTCGCCCTCGATGATCGCCACGTCGCGGGTGGGGTCCACCGACCCCTCGACGTGGACGACGTCCGGGTCGTCGAAACAGCGCACGACTTCGAGAATCGCGTTGGCGTCGCGGACGTTGGCGAGGAACTTGTTGCCGAGGCCTTCGCCCTTGCTGGCGCCGCGCACGAGGCCGGCGATGTCCACGAACTCCACCGTGGCGTTCACGACGTTCTGCGGGTGGACCATGCCCGCCAGCACCGCGAGGCGCGGGTCGGGCACGGGCACGACGGCCGTGTTGGGCTCGATCGTGCAGAAGGGGAAGTTTTCCGCCTTCGCGTTCTGGGCGCGGGTGAGGGCGTTGAAGAGCGTCGATTTGCCGACGTTGGGCAGACCGACGATGCCGATGTTGAGGGCCATGTCGCGTGGTCTCCCGGTCGCGCTAGGCGCGCGTGTAGTTGGGCGCTTCGCGCGTGATGCGGATGTCGTGCGGATGCGCTTCCTTGACGCCCGCGGGCGAGACGCGCACGAACTTGCCCGTGTCGTGCAGCTCTTCGATCGAGTGCGCCCCGTTGTAGCCGAGCGAGGAGCGGAGGCCGCCGCAGAACTGGGTCATCACCTTCTGCACCGTGCCGGCGTAGGGGATGATGCCTTCGATGCCCTCCGGCACGAGGTCCTTCATCTTGCGGTGGCTCTGGCCGTAGCGCTTGCGCGAGCCCTCGAAGGCCTGCATCGCGGCCATCGAGCCCATGCCGCGGTAGACGACGTACTGGCGGCCGTCCTGGATGATCTTTTCGCCGGGGCTTTCCTCCGTGCCGGCGAGCACGGAGCCGAGCATCACGCTCTCCGCGCCGGCGACGATCGCCTTGGGCACGTCGCCGGAGTAGCGGATGCCGCCGTCGGCGATCACGGGCACCGAGCCTTCGAGGGCCTTGGACGCCTCCCAGACCGCGGTGATCTGCGGCACCCCGACGCCGCACACGACGCGCGTCGTGCAGATCGAGCCGGGGCCGATGCCGACCTTCACGGCGTGGGCGCCGGCGTCGCGCAGCGCGACGGCGCCTTCGCCCGTCGCGACGTTGCCGGCGATGATGTCCACGTCCGGCAGGTTCTTCGCGAGCCACGAAACCATGTCGAGGATGCCCTTGGTGTGGCCGTGCGCGGAATCGACGACCAGCACGTCCGCCCCGGCTTCCGCGAGGGCCTGCGCGCGCTCGTGGTCGTTGCCGCCGGAGACCGCCGCCGCGACGCGGAGGCGGTACTGCGCGTCGCGGTTGGCGAGCGGCAGGTTCTGCTCCACGAGGTCGCGCACGTCGGTGAACGAGTAGAGGCCGACGAGCCTGCCGTCCGCGTCCACGAGCGGGAGCTTGCCCTTGCGCGCCTTGCGCATGATGTCGTAGGCGTCCTTGAGCGAAGTGCCGGCCGGGGCGGTGATCGGGTCGCGCGTCATCACGTCGTCCACCTTCACGGAGACGTCCTCGGCGTAGTCGATGTCCTTCGACGTCAGCACGCCGGCGACGCGGCCGTCGGAGTCGAGGATCGGGAAGCCGGAGAACTTGTAGCGCTTCGCCTCGCGCACGGCGAGGATTTCTTCGAGCGTCTGGCCGGTGCGGAAGGCGACGGGCTGGTGGATCAGGCCGTTGAGGTGTTTCTTGACCTGGCTCACCTGGTCGGCCTGCTGCTCGACGGTGAGGTTCTTGTGGATCACGCCGATGCCGCCGTTCATCGCCATCGCGATGGCCATCTGGGCCTCGGTGACGGTGTCCATCGCCGCGGAGAGGAACGGGACGTTGATGCGGATGCGGGACGTCAGGCGCGTGGAAAGGTCCGTGGTGTCGGGGAGAAAATCGGCGTACTGCAGCACGAGCGAGACGTCGTCGTACGTGAGCCCTTCGAACGGAAACGCCGCCATGAACGCGGCGGTGCGCGGGTTTGTCTTCATGTCTGTCTGCCTCCTCGGAGCGGTTTCCCGCACCGGGTTCTGTGTTGCCGTTTCATACTACCCGAACGCGCCCCCGCGCGCAAGCAAAAAACGCCCTCCGGCCGCGCGGCGCTTGCGAAAACGCGCGGGATGGTGCATTCTTGCCGTGCGCGGCGGGTGCCGCGAGGAGGTACGGCAGACATGGCGGACGCATACGTGGAAGGTTTTGCGGAAGGGCGCAGGTCGATGGCACGGTCGGTCGCGCTCAAGCTGCGCGGTTCGATGCCGGACGCGGAGCTGGCGTCGCTCGTCGGCCTCGCGCCGGCGGAGCTCGACGCGCTGCTCAGTCCGCCCGACCCGCGGCCGGAGCCCGC
>JAFUXX010000019.1 GCA_017476965.1 Kiritimatiellia bacterium
CGCCGCGCGCGAGGTTCTGGTCGATCGACGAGAGCGGGACCGGCTGGTTTTCGCAGACTATCGGATCGTTGCCGATGGAAAGCACGGCAAGTTCGTCCGGCACCTGGATGCCGGCTTCGAGCGCGGCGTAGAGCAGGCGGGCGGCGTCCGTCTCGTCGTACGCAAGCGCGGCGGCGGGCTTTGGGATGGCGTCGAGCTTGGCTCGCAGCCACGCGGAAAAGACGTTCCAGTCACCGCGGCGCGGCGGACTCACCTCGCGGCAGTACACCCACTTGCGCGTCGGGATCTTGCCGGAGAGACCGGCGCAGCGCAGGGCGTGCACGTGGCCCCAGCCGAGCGAGAACCACACGACGTTGCGGTAGTTGCGCTCCAGGAAGTGCTCCGCCGCGAGGCGGCCGATGCCTTCGTGGTCGCTCGTCACGCGCGGGAGGCGCGCTTCGGGACGCTCGACGGTGAGGTCCACGACCGGGATCCCTCGCCTCGCGAAATCGGCCACGGCGGCGGACGACGAGCGGTCGCGCCGCACGGTCGCGATGACGCCGTCGCCGCTCCACGTGGCGGCGCCGCATCCCATGCGCCCCTGCAGCACGAGGTGCCAGCCGCGTTCGCGCGCGTAGCGGGCTATGCCGCCGACGCGCTCCGAACTCATCGGATTGACCATCGCTAGAACCCGTCCAGCCATGCCCGCCATTGTACGGAGAGACCGGAAAAATGCAATTTTTTCCGGTTTTTTTGCAATTGCCCGGTCCGCCGCGGCCATGTATCATCAGGCTCGCCATGAAAGCAAAAGCCTGGAGACTGTACGGCGCCCGCGACGCGCGCCTCGAAGACGTCGAACTCGAAAGCGCCGGAGAAGACGGCGTGGTGGTGGAGATCGTGACGAACACGATCTGCATGAGCGACTACAAGGCGGTGTCGCTCGGCACGGGGCACAAGCGCGTCCCGGCGGACATCGCCACGCGCCCGATCATGTTCGGGCACGAGGTTTCGGGAATCGTGCGCGAGGTCGGGCGCAAGTGGACCTCGCGGTTCGCCCCCGGCGACCGCGTCTGCATCCAGCCCGCTTTCAACATCCCCGGCCACGAGCTGGAGACTATGGGCTACGCGTGGCATTCGATCGGCGGCGAAACGACCGCGGTCTACCTGCCTTCGGTCGTGATCGAAACCGGGTGCCTGCTGCACTGCGGCGGGGACTCGTTCTTCAAGTGCTCGCTCGCGGAACCGATTTCGTGCATCGTCTCCGCGTTCCGCACCAACTACCACCACGCGTTCGGTTCGCACGAACACGAAATGGGGATAAAGGACGGCGGCACGATGCTCCTCATGGCGGGGTGCGGCGCGATGGGGCTCGGGTGCGTGGACATCGCGTGCCACTCCCCCGAGAAGCGCCCGCGCCGCCTCGTCGTGACGGACGTGGACGAAGCGCGCCTCGCCCGCGCGGCGCGGATCTTCGGGCTGGAGTGGAAGGCCGGCAGGGCGGACGGCCCGGTGAACGGCGTCGAGGTGCACTTCCTGGACGTGCGCGGGCTCGAAGACCCCGTCGCCGCGCTCAAGGCGTACAACCTCGCGGACTGCGCCGATCCCGCCAACCCCACTTCCACCGGCGGCGGGTACGACGACATATTCCTCTTCGCCGCCGCGCCGGCGCTCATCACGCAGTGTTCGGACCTGCTCGGCTTCGGCGGGTGCCTCAACTTCTTCGCCGGGCCGACGGACCGGTCGCTCTCGGCGACGTTCAACTTCTACAACGTCCACTACATGGGCCACCACGTCGTGGCCAATTCCGGCGGCGACGTGAAGGACATGGCGGACTCCGTGGACTGGATTTCCCGCGGCATCCTGCACCCCGAGGCGATGGTCACGCACGTCGGCGGCCTGGACTCCGCGGCGCAGGCGACGCTCGACCTCGTCACCGTCCCCGGCGGCAAGCGCCTCGTCTACACGCACGTCTCGATGCCGATGACGGCGATCGCGGATTTCGCCGAAAAGGGCAGGACCGATCCCTTCTACGCCCGCCTCGCGCAGCTGTGCGAGGCGGCCGGCGGCCTCTGGTGCAAGGAGGCGGAGGACTTCCTCCTCGCCAACGCGCCGAAGCTCGAAATCGGCGAACCGAAGGAAAAGATCGTCGAGCGGCGCATCGTCCTCTGACGCCATGGAATTCCACTGCATCTGCATGGCGCCGGCGGTCGACGCCACCGTGACGCTCCCGCGCGCGCCGGAAGGCCGCGGCGAGGTGTTCAAGGACGTCGCCGAGGAGACGCATCCCGGCGGCAAGGCCGTCAACGTCGCGCGCTGGCTCGCGCTGCGCGGGGCGGCGGTTTCGTGCGGCGGCCTGCTCGGGGAGGACGACGACCGCCTCTTCGCGGCCGAACTCGCGCGGTACGGCGTCGCCGACCGCTTCGTCCGCGTCGCCGGGCCCGTGCGCCGCAACGAAACCATCGCCTGGCCCGGCGGTTCGGTGAAGCTCA
>JAFUXX010000191.1 GCA_017476965.1 Kiritimatiellia bacterium
CCGGACCCGCTGCCCGGGCTCGCGGCGGATACGTGCCTCTCGATGGCACGGGCGTCGGTGACCGGGATGCGGTTGGCCGGGTGCAGGCCGATCTGGAGCGCGTCGCCCTCGAGCGTCTTCTCGCCGGTCTGCGCCGCGTGGACGTCGTCCCGCACGCGCACGGCGAGGTAGAGCGAGCCCTCGTCCCACGCGAGCTGCGCGACGCCGGAGAGGTTCTCGGGCGTCCAGGCGTAGCCGCCCGCGGAGGCGATCTGGTTGCCGCACAGGAGCGGCAGCGGCTCGGCGAAGTCCCAGTCGGAGAGGTCGCCGTCGACCGTCTTGGGCGCGGCGGTCCGGTGGGCCTCGGCGGCCCAGTCGGAGCCGTCGCGGACGGTGAGGCGCACGTGGTCGCAGAGCGCGGCGCCGTCCTTGCCCCTGGCGACGGGCTGCACCTGGACTGCGGTTTCGCCGGGCTTCGTCCCGAGCACCTTCACCATGTATTGCCACGAGCCGGCGCTGTCCTTCGGCGCGCAGAAGACGTCCGGAATGTAGAGGTCGCGGTGGCCGCCGTCCGCGCGGAAGAGCGAGAGGTTCGAGCCCGCGTACATGTCCTCGGTGCGCACCCACGCGGTGTACAGCAGCTCGCGGCCGGGGGCGGGGTTCGGAACCTTCTGGAGGCACTGCACGTAGCCCTCCGCGTGGTCGAGCGAGAGCGCACGGCCCTCCTCGCCGGGGCGGCCGCCGGGGAGGTCGACGACGCGCCCGCCGCCGTTCCAGCCCTCCTTGCCGCGCTCGAACGAGCCGTTCGCGAGCAGGTTGCCGAGCGTGGCGGGGTCCACGGTGTCCACGGCAAAGGCGCGCCGGAGCGTGTCGCCCGAGGCGCCGGCCTTCCAGGCGAGCCGGACCTCGGCTTCGGCGGGACCGGCGGGAAGCGATGCGGGCGGAACGTCGACGACGAAGTGCCCGCTTGCGCCGGGCGCAAGCTCGAAGGGCTGCGTGCGGCCGCCGTCGCCGCCGCCGATCGCGATGCTGAAGCCGCCCTTCACGGGGACGCGGAGCGGGTTGCGGACGGAAACGCGGAGCTGTGGGTCGGCTCCCTTGACGAAGCTGACGGACGGCTTGGGCGCGACCGGATCCTGTCCGTCGATCTCCAGCGCGCAGCGAATCGCAAGCGGGCCGAGCGGAAGTCCCTCGTAGAACGCGGGCATCGCGTCGGCCTTCACGGTGACGACGTCCCGGCCGTCGGCGCTAAGCGTCGTCGCGTTGCCCTGGTGGTCGGTGCGGACGATCGTGGAGCCGGCGGGGGCGATCAGCTTGACCTCGACGGGCGCGGAGGACGGGTCGCCGTTCACGGAGCCGACGACCGCGAGCGCGGAGCCGTCGGGCTTCTCGAAGACGGCCACGCGCGCGCCGGGCTCGGCGTAGTAGACGCCGACGGGGCGGGCGTCGCCGAGCTTGGCGGACACCACCGCGAGCGTGGCGGCGACGGGCCGCGGCGTGTGGTCGTCGAGAAGATACTTCCAGTTGCCGGCGGGGTTCGCCTCGCCGCCGAAGTAGACGAGGCCATCGACGCCCGCGGCGAGCTGCTCGGGCCATGTGCGCATCACGTAGCGGCTCTGCATCGCGCTGCGCTCGAGCGCCTCGCGCGCGGGCATCCCCCAGACGGAGAGGCCCGCGGCGGTCTCGTCGTTCCAGACGGACTTCACGCCGCCGCCCGCGGCGTCGGCGAGCGCCTCCCTGGCGCCCTCGTAGGAGCCGTAGTGGATCGGCAGCACGTCGATGCACTTGCCGACGCCCGCGGCGAGCAGGTCGAGGCGGAAATTGCGCGGCCAGAGTCCGCCCGCGAGGATGGACCTGGCCTTCGGGTTCACCTTGCGCAGCTCCTCCGAGCCGATCTCGCAGAAGCGCTTGTAGTCGGCGACGGGATCCCGGCTCTTGCCGCCCGGGACGATTTCGTTGAGCCACTCGATGCCGTAGACGCGCCGGCCGAACTTCCGCGCGATCGCGCGGGCGCTCTCGCGCCAGCCGGCCTCGTCGAAGGGATACGGCTCGAAGCCGGGCGAATGCACGTCCGGCGGCAGCACCCACTCGGGCGCGCCGGTGAGCATGAGCCATGGCTGCACGCCGTGCTTCTCCATGCGGTCCATGCGCGCGGCGAGGCCGTCGAAGCGGTAGTCGCCGCGCTTCGGGACGAGACCGCCCCAGCCGACGAAGAGGCGGCAGACCGAGAGGCCGAGCCGCCCCGCGGCGGCGCACTCGTCCTCGGTATCGAGGTCGGTCGCCCCGAACGGCGGCTTCCGGCCGCCGAGCGCGGCCTTCACGTCCGGGATCACGGCGAAGAACGCGTCCACCTGCGCTTCGCCGCAGCGCCCCTCCGCGAGGAAGCAGCCGAGGCGGCGGCCGACGACGGACGAAAGGTCGACCTTCGCCGTCTGGCCCTCGGAGGGCATCGCGGCCTTCGCGACGCCGACCTCGTCGAGCCGCCCGTCGGCGTCGAGCGCGACGATCCGGATCGAGACCTCCGCGCCCGGCCGTGCGCCGGGACCGGCGACGAGGTCGAGCACGGGCTTCTCCCGGCCTGCGACGAAGAGGCCGCCCGGCACGGGCGCCACGAGGTCGAGGCCTTCCAGATGGCGGACGACCGGCGGCGCGCCGCATGTCTTCGTCCAGGGGAAGTCCTTGTCGTCGCCGCCGCGGAAGCGGACGTGGTAGAAGAGCGAGTTGTAGCGGAAGGCCTTCTTGAGCCTCTGCTTCGCGCGGACCGTCCCCTTGCCCGGCTTCACGGGCGTGAACGACCAGCCGAGCCCCTCGTAGCCGACGTGGCGCGCGCCCTTTTCGTAGACGCCGTCCGGGTTGTCGATCCACGGGCCGCAGGGAAACACGACGACATGGCACTTTTCGTTCCAGTATTCGGACGGGTCGAGGTAGTAGTCCGCGACGACCTCGAACGGCTCGCCTTCGCGGATGGCGTCGAGCGGCTCGTCGGTCCCGGGCTTGAAGCACCCGCGCGGCACGATCCAGCTCTTCTTGTAGGTGATGCCCTCCGGAGGCTTCCGGCGCGCCGCCGCGGCCTCCGCCGCCGCGCGCCGCTCCGCCGCCTCCCCGGGCGGCATCGACCACTCGATCTTCCCGCAGAAGAGCTTGTGCGTCGCCCGGTTCCAGTCGCCCTTCGGCGCTGTGAAGACGAGCGGCCCGAAGTGCCCGACGTTCTCCGACCACTTCGCCGTGAAGGCGTAGGTCTTCGTCTCGCCCTTCCGGAGCGCCTGCGGCGGGCGCCACTCGCCCGTGCCGAGCCAGCCGCCGTCCGGCTTGAACGTGTGCATCGCGACCGAGACGTTCTCGTCGGGCCCGAGGTCGCGCTTGAGCGTGACCTTGACGTGGAAGCCGGAGCCGGGCGCGACCTTGTCGGGCGTCTCGACCTTGAGCCAGTCGTCCTCGTGGACGGCGGCGGCGGCGGGCAGCGCGATCGCGGCGAGCGCAAGCGCGGCGGAGCGCGCGAAGGCGCGGAGGGAGGCAGTCTTCATGGAGTTTCTGTCAACCGATTGACTTTGGTTTCCGGAAAAGGGGGGCGGGGCGGTCCGCATCCGTTCCCCGCAACGCGAATTCTAGCAGAAACACCTCCGCTGCGCCAATCCAGGACCCGCGTCGCCACCCCCCTTGACACCACGGCGCCGCCTGCGCTACCTTGAAAGCGGCAAAAGTCATGCATTGTGTGTGGTGTTTGCCAAGTCAATCGGTTGATTCAAGGAGTTTCAATGAAACGGCCCCTCCATTGCCTCGCCGCCGCCGCGGTTCTCTGCGCCCTCGCGCCCGCCGCGCGCGCAGAAGCGCTCGACACGACCCCGTTCACGTGCAAGATTCCCGTCACGGTGTCCGGCTACGCGGGCTCGACGGAACTCGCCGATTTCCCGGTCCTCGTCGCGCTCGCGGCGGATTCGCCGACGGGCTTCGACTACGCCGACTGCGCTTCCGACGGCTCGGACCTGCGCTTCGCGGACGCGACGGGCGCGCTGCTTTCGCACGAGATCGAGACGTGGGACACGAACGGAACGTCCTACGTCTGGGTCAAGGTGCCGTCCCTCGTCGGCACGGCGACGACGTTTTCGGGCTACTACGGGACGAACGGCACCGCGGCGCTGCCGGCGGTCGCCGCGACCGACGTCTGGTCGCGCTACGCGGCCGTCTTCCACGGCGGCGCGACCATCGCGGATGCGACGGGCCACGCGGCGTCGATCGCCCCGAACGGCGTCACGGCCGCCGCGATCGGCGGCATGGCCGGCGGCGTGATGACGAAGGGCGTCGCGACGGGCGTCACCTTCTCCAATCCGGTCACGTCCGGGGCGCTTTCGTCCATCGGCAGTTTCTCCTTTTCCGGCTGGTTCAGGAAGAGCGGCGGCACGACGTCCGTCGTCTTCTCGAACAAGGGGAACGGCGAATGGAACGGCAACGGATTCGTCGCGCTGGTGGAGAGCGGAAACTACTTCTCCGTCGGCGTGGGCGTCAACGGTTCAGGCGGGCACCAGCCCACGTCCAACAACAACAAAGGCAAACTCGCCGTCGGCACCTGGGGTCACCTCGCCTTTTCCTACGACAAGTCCGCCACGTCGCTGGACTCGTATTTCAACGGCGACACAATCTACTCCACGTCTTCAGCGCGGAACATCCTCGACCCGGGCAAATCGGTCTGGGCGTTTGGCGGCTTCTTCGACGGAAACAAGAACTGCTTCCAGGGCGACATGGACGAAGTGCGGGTCCTGAACGGTAGCGCGACGGCGGACTGGATCAAGGCGGAATACGATTCGGTCGCAGCGCCGGCCGCGTTCGCCGTCCCGGGCGGCGTCGTGGCGGTCGACCATTCCGCGCCCGTTCTCGGGACGCCGTCCCTCGCGCGCAACGCGAACGGCACGTTCACCGTCTCGGTCGAGGTGTCCGGGAACGCGCCCGCGTCGATCGTCTGCTCGGCCGGCGGCACCGACTTCGCGATGACGACCGCCGACGAGGAGCTTCCGGCGACCTACGCGGCCCTCGTCTCCGGCCTCGCGGCGGGCACCTGCACGGCGACCGTCCGCGCGGCGGCGGCGAGCGGGGCGGAGGTGTCCGCCGCCTGCCCGACGGCGTTCCACGTCGGCGCGCTCGTCGCGACCGTCGTCGCGGACGCCGACGAAGGGACGCTGGCCCCCGGCACGTTCCGCATCGCTCGGGCCGACGCCGACGCGACGGGCCTCCCGGCGCTTTCGTTCGACGTCGCGTTCTCGGGCGAAGGCCTCGACGCCATCGTCGCGCCGACCGTCTCGACGCTCGCGATCCCCGCCGGCGAGGCGTACGTCGACCTCGCGATCACGCCGGCCTTCGCGCCGGCCGTCGATGCGGACGCGGACCTCGTGCTGACCGTTTCGGGCGACCTCGTCGGAGCCTCCTCGACCGCGACGATGACCGTCGTCAACGCCTCGTTCGACCCGACGGTGCGCTACGTCGCCACGACGGGCGACGACGCGAACCACGGCGGCACTCCCGAGATGCCCAAGCTCACCATCGCGGCGGCAGTGGCCTCGCTGGAAGACGTCGCGCAGTCGACGCCGTGCACGATCCATGTCGCGCCGGGGCTGTATTCCATCTCCGCGCCGATCGTCCTCACGAACGCCGTTTCCGTCCTCGGCACCGCCGCCGATCCCTCGCGCACCGTCGTGTCGAACCGCGTTTCCGCAGGCTGGAACGCCAAGGACCAGCGAGTCTTCCGGATCGACCATGCCGGAGCGGTGGTCGCGAATCTGACCATGCAGGCCGGCCAGGACTACGGCGACGGAGGCGACTTCAACATCGGCTCCGCCGGCGGCATGGTCTCGAACTGCGTCGTCGAGGCCGGCTACACGCGCGACAACGGCCGCGCCGGCGGCGCCTGGCTGGACGGCGGCACCGTGTCGCACACGGTCTTCCGCCGGAACCGGTCGAATTCGGCGTCCGGAAACTGGGCGGACAACCGTCCGGGCGTCCTCCAGCTCAACGGCTCGGCCAAAGCAGAGAACTGCCTCTTCGCGGAAAACGACCAATCCGTGGCCGTCACGCTGATCAACCTTTCCGGCTCGTCCGTCATGCGCAACTGCACGATCGTCGATTCCGGGCTGTCCGTCACGAACGCCTACTGCAAGGCCTGGTCCGCCCTCAACATCGGCTCCGGCGCGACGGCGCAGAACGTCGTCGTCGCGGGCGTGACGAACACGGTCGACGGCGCGGCGGTCCTTCCGACGGGTTCCGTGGCCAAATTCGCCAACGGCGCTGTCGATGGCGATATTTCGGAATTGGCTTTCCCCGAGGGCACGGTCATCGGCACGGCGGCGGCGTTCTTCAAGAATCCCGCGGCGGGCGACTGGCGCCCGCGCTCGGACGGCCCGCTCGCGAACGCCGGCGCGAACTACGCGCCGATGGCGCTCTACGACCTCACGGGCGAGCAGAAGCGCCTGATCGGCCCGCGCGTCGACATCGGCTGCTACGAGGCCAACGCCGCGGGGACGGTCCTCGTCGTGAAATGAGCCTCCCGCCCCCGTCCGCTTCCGTCGATGCAGACGAGCCGGCCCTTCTGCCTCGACAGGAAGAACTCCGGGTCATCGAGCTTGGCCAGATCCGCCGGCCTTTCCAGATCGAGGTGGAGGATGTCCGGAATCGTTTCCTTCAATTGAAGCGAAAGCGTCGTCTTTCCGCATTGCCTGGGGCCGAGAAGCGCGACAGCCGGCGTTTCCGACAAGGCTTGGACAAGCGAAGGAAGAAGAGCTCTAGGAAGGGTGCTTTTCATGACAAAATCGACATTTAATGTCGGATTTGAACCGATACCAGAAGCGCCATTTCATGTCAACCGATTTCTTTGGAGCGCCATTTGCGCACGTCAAATTTCGAAATTCAGCGAAAAATAGTGAAATTTGGTGAAAAATAGTGAAATTTAGTGAAATTTAGCGAAATTTTGGAGAGAGAACCATATTCGGCGTGACGAACCGCACCGTCGTCAACTGGTGCTCGGCGTTGGTGAAGGCAGGGCTCCTTTCTCCCGATCTCACCGGCCGCCGCATCCGCTCGTACACGCTTCTGCAGGACGGCACCGGAACATAAAATCTGCAACGAACTGCGGAAACTGTCCGAGTTTCAGGAGTTTCTGCAAAAAACTGCGGAAACTTTGCGAGTTTCGGAAGTTTCTGCGGCTGCTGGTCCGGCGGAGCGTCAGCTGGAGGAGCGTTTCAGGAATACGGAAAGGACGGCGACGTCGGTCGGGGTGATTCCGGGAATGCGGGCGGCGCGGCCGAGGTTTTCGGGCCGGATGCGGGCGAATTTCTCGCGCGCTTCGAACCGCAGCGAGGCGATCGACGCGTAGTCGAAGTCTTCCGGTATCTTCTCGCGTTCGCCCTTGGCCGCGGCGGCGGCGCGGCGCTCTTCGCTTTCGACGTAGCCGCGGTACCGGACGCGCAGCTCGATTTCGCGCACGAGGTCCGGCGGCAGGTCTTTCGCCCCGGGCAGGCCGGAATACGAAACCCCGGCGCGGCACAGCATCGCGGAGAGCGGCGCCCCGCCGCTGCGCTCGCGGTCGAGGCGCGCGATTTCGGACTCCACCGCGGCGGCGTCCGCGGCGGCGCGATCCAGCGCTTCCGGGCTCGCGAGGCCGATTTCGCGGGCTTTTCCGAGTAGGCGGAAGCGGGCGTTGTCCTGCCGCAGCGAAAGCCGGTGTTCGGCGCGCGAGGTGAGCATGCGGTAGGGTTCGTCCACGCCCTTGGTGCAAAGGTCGTCGGCCATGACGCCGATGTACGCTTCGGACCGCGAAAACTCGACCGGCTCCAGGCCGCGCACGGAGCGCGCGGCGTTCACGCCGGCGAGCAGGCCCTGCGCGGCAGCTTCCTCGTAGCCCGTCGTGCCGTTGGGCTGGCCGGCGAGGTAGAGGCCGTGGACGAGGCGCGACTCCATCGTTGGCCGCAGGTCGCGCGGGTCGAAGGCGTCGTATTCGATCGCGTACGCGTACGCGGCGAAGCGCGCGCGGGAAAGCCCCGGGACGGAGCGCACCATCGCTTCCTGCGCGTCGCGCGGAAGGCTCGTGGACAGCCCGTTGGGGTAGACGAGGTTGCGGGCGGGGTCGGACGACTCCGGTTCGAGGAACACGTGGTGCTCGGTCCGGTCGGCGAACTTCACCACTTTGTCCTCGAACGACGGGCAGTACCGCGGCCCGATTCCCGTGATGTCGCCGCCGTAGAGCGCGGTGTCGCGCAGGCGCTCGCGCACGATGCGGCACGTCTCGGCCGTGGTGTGCGTGACGTGGCACGGCATCTGCGGCCCGCCGGCGAAACCGGAGCTGCGGGCGGCGTCCGAAAAGAACGGCGGCGGCGTTTCGCCGTCCTGCCGCTCCAGCGCGTCCCAGTCGACCGAATCGGGGTAGAGGCGCGGCGGCGTGCCGGTCTTGAGGCGGAACGTCCGGAGTTTCGACGCTCGGAGCTGGTCGGCGAGGAAGTTCGACGGCGGCTGCCCGTTGCCGCCGCCTGGCGTGGTTTCGTGCCCCACGTGGATCGTGCCGCGCAGGAACGTGCCGGAGCAGAGCACCACGCGCCGGGCGGAGACTTCGCCGCCGCGCAGGAGTTTCACGCCGGCGACGCTGTCGCCGCGGAACGAAAGCGCGACGGCTTCGTCCTCCGCCACGACGAGGCCCGCGACCGATTCCAGCACGCCGCGCATCCTCGCGGAGTACCGCCCCTTGTCGCACTGCGCGCGGTTGGCGCGCACCGCGGCGCCGCGCCGCGTGTTGAGCACGCGGAACTGCAGCCCCGTCCAGTCCGCGTTGCGGGCCATCTCGCCGCCAAGGGCGTCGATCTCGAAAACGAGGTGCGATTTGGCGATGCCGCCGATCGACGGGTTGCACGGCATGGACGCGATCTTGTCGCGGCGCAACGTGGCGAGGAGGGTCCGGCACCCGAGGCGCGCGGACGCCAGGGCCGCTTCGGCGCCGGCGTGTCCGCCGCCGACGACGATCACGTCGAAATCCGGCCCCAAGGTGCCGGACGCGCGAGGCTCCGCGGCGGCGCTCACGGCGAAACGTCCTC